>NZ_JAULLJ010000056.1:0-13973 GCF_030518095.1 Bacteroides sp. ET489 | reverse complement strand
ATTAAAAATAGGCGCACCGATACAAATCACTCCCGACAATTCTTCCTCATTATCCATCGCATATCCTTTTTGCAGTACCTCTTCTAATTCTTTCAGATAATCTTCACGGGAGGTTATTGTCCGTTCATTATACTGCTTAAAATCCATATAGGACAGATAACGGTCTCTGACATTGTTAGGCAGATAAGCCATAATTGCCTTACCCGGTGCCGAACAATGCAACTCAAAAGGTTTTCCTGGAGAAAGTGTAAAACTAAAGGCGTGAAGTCCTTGCGCCTGATCTATAAATATTCCTTTTTCTTCTCCCATCACTCCAAAGCACACCGTTTCTTTCACACAATCACGCAGATTGCGCAAATGAGGATAAACGGTCTCAAGCAGCTGATGTTCGTTCAAAGCACGGAAACCCAGTGTCAACAATTTGCGCGAAAGTTTATAACGACGGGAATCCTCATCGTATATCAGATACTCCAAACGTACCATTGTATTCAATATACGATAAGTTGTAGTTTGGGAAATTTCAAGATCTTCCTTTACCTCCTGCAGCGTTTTTCCTTTAAAGCTGTATGAGAGATATTCCAATACCGCCAAACCTTTTTCAAGGTTAGGTACTTTGTAGTTAGAGTCCTGATTTTCCATATTTGGACACATGTTTTCCGTATTTGAAATAATGTTTCACTTCGGAAATAAATATAAATATCTCATCGAAATAAAACAAAATTTTAGCCAGTTTTTTAGTCGCGTTTTTTATTTCGTTTTGATCTGTATGTTTTTTCCTCAAACTGTTACAATCAACTGCGCGGATAAAACATCTGCACCTCAAAACTATCAGCAACGATTCTTCGCAATTCATCCATGCCGGACAATTCACCTTTTGCCATTGCCTGCGTAAGAATATTGCCTATAGCTGTTGCCTCTACGGGACCAGTCTGAACAGGAATACCCAGTGCATCGGCGGTTAACTGATTGAGCAAGCGGTTTTGCGATCCACCGCCAATGATGTTCAGTCGAGAAATCGGTACAGACAAGAAACCATTCAGACGATCTACCGCCTGCCGGTACTTGGCAGCCAGCGACTGCAACACACACTTCACCAGTTCTGCTTTACTCTGCGGTAACCGGAAATTCTGCTGACGGCAGTAATCCAAAATGGCGGCTTCCATACTGGCAGGATTCATAAAACGATCATCATCTACCGGTATGAACGCATCGGTAACAGCTTTTTCAGCTTGCGGAATAAGCTCATCATAAGTTTGCTCTTCTCCCCGCAATTTCCATTCTGACATCAGGCGTTGCAAAATCCATAAACCCGTAATGTTTTGAAGGAAGCAAATGCGATTTCCTACACCTCCTTCGTTCGTAAACTGCGCCATTCGGGCTCCTTCCGTCAGAACTGGTCTATCCAGTTCTACTCCCAGCAATGACCAGGTACCCGAACTGAGATATGCCACTGTTTCGTTTGTCACCAGTGCCGCAGCTACAGCACTAGCAGTGTCGTGCGAACCTACTGCAATCACGTCAACAGCTCCCAAGCCTGTTTCGCGGGCTACTTCTTCCGTCAAACGACCACGCACATGCCCCGGAAAAACAATCTCTCCGAACAGATGTTCCGGAAGCCCCACCGCACGAATGGTATCCGACGACCAGCAGCGGCAACGCGCATCCAACAACTCGGAAGTAGAAGCAATGGTATATTCCGTATTAGCCGTACCAGTCAGGAAATAGCTGAACAAGTCTGGCATAAATAGCAGTTTATCGGCTACATCCAGTTGCGGGTCACTAGCTTCCTTCATACTGTACAATTGGAAAAGAGTATTAATCGGCATTACCTGTGTACCGGTTACTCGATAATGTTCACCTGGTTCCAACAGACGGAAAACTTTCTCTGGCATCCCTTGTGTACGCTCGTCACGATAGCAGACCGGATTTCCCAACAGATTTCCGTTTTTATCGATCAGACCAAAATCAACTCCCCAGGTATCTATACCGATTCCACTAACCGAGTAGCCCCGTCGGGCAGCTTCTTTCAGCCCGTTCTTCATCTCTTCGAAAAGAGCCGGAAAATCCCAATACACATGCTTCCCCATACGTACCTGACGGTTAGGAAAACGGTATATTTCCTCCATCTTCAGTTTTCCGTGAACGAGGAAGCCGGCAATGACTCGCCCGCTTCCTCCTCCAAAATCAACTGCCAGATAAGTATTCTTAACTACAGTTTCTTTCATAATGTCATACTATTTGGTTTTCTTGCCCAGCACGTACGTTTCCAGATCGTCTATTTCGGTAGGAGTAAGTACATCGTACGCCCCACCCGACTGTACCATAATGCGGCACGCCATCTCAAAGAACATGGCACGTTCGAAAGCCTCATCAAAGTCTTTGCCACATACCACCTGACCATGTTTGGCCAACAATACTGAATTATGGTTGCGCATCGCCTCTACCACTCCGGCAGCAAGTTCTTTCGAACCCGGACGATAATAAGGCACAACAGGAATTTCCGTTCCTACATGGCAGGGAATTTCTGCCGTTACATTGAAGTTTGTCGGTCGGTTCTTCATACAGGCTATCACCGTAGCATACTCTGACTGGAAATGCAAAACCACATTCACATCCGGACGCTCGCGAAGGATACCCAAATGAAAACCGCTCTCCATCGATGGTTTCACTCCGTTCAGCGACTGACCGTCGGCAATATTGCAAATAGCCACATTCTCTCTGCGAAGAGAAGGAACCCACGAGCCGGTTCCTGAAATCAATGCCTGTTCGCCAATGCGCCACGACAAGTTACCACTACTACATATAGTCAACCGGGCATCACCACAACGGTGAGCCTGCGAAATAAATTCCTGAATATGTTCTTCTGTTATCATCATAATGAATATTCTTTTTTCAAATTCTGCTATCTGAGTTTATTTATAAATAGGTCCATAAGTAGCACAAGCCCGATAGTCGGCACCTTCCTTATCCATGCCGAAAGCATTCCATGCGGCAGGACGGAAAATCTGGTCATCTTCCACATTATGCATGCAAACCGGTATACGCAACATCGAAGCCAGCGTAATAAGATCCTGACCGATATGGCCATAACTGATGGCACCATGATTAGCTCCCCAATTGTTCATTACCGAATATACGTCTTTGAAAGCCGGTTTATCGCACAAACGCGGCACAAACCAAGTAGTAGGCCATGTCGGGTCGGTACGCATGTTCAGCTTCTCATGGATTTCAGGATCAATGGTCACCGTCCATCCTTCGGCTATCTGCAGCACAGGACCAAGACCTTTTATCAGATTCAGACGCATCATCGTAACAGGCATTCCTCCCTTAGACAAGAAGTTCGAAGAGAAACCTCCGCCACAGAAGTAATCACGGTCTGCCGGATACCAGGTTGTTGCTTTCAGACAGTTGTCTACATCAGCTTCTGTAATATTCCACGGTTCTTTCATCACCGGATTGCCATTTTCGTCAACCGACTGTCCTGAGCCGTCCAGTGTAGTTGCTCCAGAGTTAATCAGATGGATGATACCGTTAGCAGCCAGACCTGTCAGATCCTTACCTGTTACACGTTTTACAGCTTCGGGGCTCCAATAGGTACGTACGTCCGAGAATATCTGAGCACGATTGGTCAGCA
The DNA here is from genome assembly GCF_030518095.1 of Bacteroides sp. ET489. NCBI lineage: Bacteria > Pseudomonadati > Bacteroidota > Bacteroidia > Bacteroidales > Bacteroidaceae > Bacteroides > Bacteroides sp. ET489. Next base: position 10,339 of record NZ_JAULLJ010000056.1, on the reverse strand, counting down.
AGTGTCCGAACAGCATAGCTACACCGTTGCAGGCATCATTTTCAGTAGCTACGACAAAAGCTTCGCGAATGCCGTTCCAGTCGAAAGATGTGTTGAGCAATGCTTCGGGATAGTCACCATTGGGATAAAAATCTGTCCACTGACGCTGTCCCTGGAAACCGGCTGCTATGGCGTTGTGGCCCAATGCCTCTTCCTTGAATCCCAGTTCTTTCAGACGAGGATTACCTGTCATCAGGTCGCGCATGATAATCATCATTTTCACCACAAACTCCCAGTCGGCATCTTTCTGCTCGCGAGTCTTGCGCTTCTCGGGACGGTTTTTGAAGTCTTCTCCTTCGTTTACCTTACAGTATTTCTCGGTCCAGGCCATTGCCTTGGCATACTCTTCAGGATCGTAAATACCTTCTGTCATGCGGCGGATGATTTCAGTCAAGTCCACTGATTCGTTGCGCATGCCCAAATACTCCTGGAAGAAATCCGGATTGACAATCGAACCTGCGATTCCCATAGATACACTACCCATAGACAGGTAAGACTTGCCACGCATCGTGGCCACAGCCTGTGCCGCACGGGCAAAACGAAGAATCTTTTCGGCTACATCGGCCGGTATGCTGTTATCGTCCAGATCCTGTACATCGTGTCCGTATATGCCAAAAGCCGGTAAACCTTTCTGAGCATGTCCGGCCAGTACGGCTGCCAGATAAACTGCTCCGGGACGTTCGGTACCGTTAAATCCCCATACAGCTTTCGGATAATAAGGATTCATGTCCATTGTTTCAGCGCCATAACACCAGCACGAAGTGACAGTGATGGTAGAACCTACTCCTTCACGCTCGAACTTTTCGGCACAAGCCGCGCTTTCGGCTACCCGACCAATGGTTCCGTCGGCAATCACACACTCTACCGGACTACCATCTCCGTTTTTCAAGTTGCTGCTGATAAGCTGGGCTACAGCTTTAGCCAGATTCATAGTCTTTTCTTCCAGACTCTCACGAACTCCGCCCTGACGACCGTCAATGGTGGGACGAATACCGATTTTAGGATACTTTTTCATAATTCTGATTATAATGAGTAGAATAAATTAATATGTATTTTATTAAAGATTATCTATACTGATCTGTGCTGATACCCGGATAAAAAAATTATAAGGAACATCGCAGCCTTACCTCCGTCGGGAGGTACTCCTGCACTGTCGTGTTATTGAGAACAAAATGTGCCACCTCATCGCCCATCTTATGCCAGTCGATGGTCAGTGCAGTAATTCCTTCGTCGATTACTTCGTACGAAGGAATATCGTTATAGGCCAGCAGTCCGAAGTCCTTTCCACACTTCAATCCCTCTAGCCTGCCCTGTTTCACTACCTTAACCACATCCTGTTGTTTGATGGCCAAATAAGCCGTTTGCGCTTCAACCTGCAGATTGTCTACATCGTCTTCGATCGTGCACTCCAGACGGTTTGCCTGACAAAAACGCACAAAGTAATCCTTGCTGCTCTGCGGATGTTTCAGCGTACGCGGAAACAAAAAGACAAATTTCCGATAACGGGTCAACCGGTCTTTCAGACTGTCCAAAGCACGATAGAACGATTCGTCAAAATCCTGGCAGACATACGAGTACTTCTCCTTATCGAACTTACCGAAATCGAGCAATAACAGCCTGGCAGGATTGATTTTATGCAATGCCTTGCTGAATTTCTCGTTGTCGAAGTTCATCACTACATACTTGTTGTACTTGCCCACAGATTCACGGACAATGGTATTGAAGAGGTGCTCGTTATACTGATGAAACAACAAATCTACTTTATAATTGAGTGGAAGATGACTCACAAAACTGTTGTACAGCGTTTCTTTAAAAGGTGTATATTGGTCGAGCAAAAGCAATACGTTTGTAACCTGACTCGTAACAAAATAACCTTTGCGGGGCGTTGAGTCAATCAGTCCCCGTTCCCTTAAATCCTGGAAAGCCTTGAATACAGTATCACGCGAAACCCCATACCGACGGCTCAGTTCGTTGATGGAAGGCAAAGAGTCTCCTTCCAAAAACTCACGCATCGAAATAGCCTGGCTGATACGGTCGGCCAGCTGCGTTACTTTACTTGACTGTTGTCCGAATGTGTTGCTTTCCACGGTGTTTTTTCTACTTAAAGCACAGGCATTACAGCTGTGCTGAACTATACTGATACAAAGGAAAGTATTTTTTGCAAAGAAAACGAGACTCAGGATGGTGTTATACAACATATTCACATAAAAAAGCCAGATTGGCGCAATGTTTTCGGCAAATGCAGTCAACGATAGCAATAGGACTTTTTTGCATAGTTAGGAAAAAATATTTTCCTAACTGGAGAATAATTTTTTCCTAACTGAGGAAAAAACAGAGCCCTTAAGTCGTTTCACCACAAGCCATACTTACACGACTCGCAAGCCATGCAAGTACGATTCATTCATCAGACAGATTACCTGATCGGTACTGATAGAAAAAGAGGGATATGTCTTCACGACATATCCCTCTCAAAACCCATACCAGTAGTGATTCTTTTATATTATTAGAGGTATAATGAAGAAGAGAGTAGACCGAATCTGGCTACTGCATGGGCAACTAAACATCTATCAAATCGCAAAAAAACATCTATCTATCAGTCAGTCGCCCCGCCTCCCAATGCATTGTACAGACTGATCATATACTGACACTGGGAAAAACTGTCCGAAACAACATTCAGACGTGCACTCAATAGCGACTGACGCGCCGTCAGCAATTCCAGATAAGTGGCATTGCCCGTCCGATACAAAGCTCCAGCAGTCTGCACGGTGCGTTCCAATTCGCGGCATTGCTTCTGATGACTCTCCAGACTGCGCTGTGCCGAACTTACAGCATACAAAGCATCGTTCACTTCCTGTCCGGCATCGAGCAATGTCTGTTTGTAATTAAGCAAAGCTATTTGTTCTTCGTCCTTGGAGACACGCAGATTGGAAATCAGCTTGCCACGGTTGAAGATGGGTTGAGCCAACGATGCCACGGCCGACAGAATCCAACCACCCGGATTGGTCACTGCCTGACCTAAAGAATTGGTCCAACCGGCACTACCCGAAAGTGTCAGATTAGGATAGAAAGCCGAACGCGACTGGTTGGTCGTGTAATACGCATTGGCCAACGTCATCTCCGCCTGCACGACATCGGGGCGTCTGGACAGCAACCGCAGAGGCACACCCGTCTGAAACGTATCGGGGAACTGCTGTTCCTTCAGCGAGCTCCGTTCGATGGTGCGCGAAGTAATACCCAGCAAAGTGCAAAGCGTATTCTCGGCTTCGCGCTGCTGACGAAGCAAATCGTTGTGGGTAGCCTCCAGCTCGTACAAGCTGGCACGTGCCTGCGTAACGGCATTCTCAGTCTCCTCACCGACTTTCAATTTGGATTCGAGCAGACGTACCTGTTCTTTCCACACTTCCAGCGTAGACGAGCTGATGGCTATCTGCTCGTCCAGCATCAGAAGCGAATAATAATCATTGGCAATGGTAGCAATCAGATCGGAGCGGACTGCTTGCTGATAGGCCTGCTGCTGAAACAAAGTGGCCTGAGTGCCTTTCCGGGCATTGCGCAGGTTGCCAAACAGGTCTACTTCCCAACTTGCCTGGACAGGCAGCTCGTACGTTTTCACCGCCTTGCCTCCATCGCTGCTAGTCAGTGTGCCTTGAGGTGACAAAGTAAGCGAAGGCAAGAACGACAGGTTGGCAGCTCTGAGTTGTGCCTTTGCCTGGTCTAAGCGCAACCATGCGGTCTGCATATCTGTATTGTTTTCCAACCCGAAACGTATCAGCTCCTGCAACAGAGGATCCTGAAAAACCTCCTGCCAAGGCAGATCACCGAAACTGACGGAATCTTCTCCGGCCGCCATATCAACATCCCTGAACAGGCTGTCTACCGGCAGGTTGTCGGGACGTTGGTAATTGCGGTAAATGTGGCAACTGCTCAGCATTGCCATACACATTATTATATAAACTATCTTTTTCATAATTTTCTGTCTTCTTTTCGTTTACCCATAACCCGTTCTTCCAAATACTGGAAAGTAATGAAAAAAGCAGGTGTTACAAACAACAGCGCTACCGTACCTATCAGCATGCCTCCTACGGCACCTACGCCCAGCGAAGTATTACCATTGGCTCCTACACCCGAAGCAAACATCAGCGGAAGCAGACCGAATATCATGGTCAGTGCCGTCATCAGGATAGGCCTCAAACGTACACCGGCAGCCGAGATGGCAGCCTGCGACAGCGACATGCCTTCCTTACGCCGCTCGGTAGCATATTCGGTCAGCAGGATAGCTGTCTTCGACAAGAGTCCGATCAGCATAATCAACCCTGTCTGCAAATAGATGTTGTTCTCAATCCCCCACAGGCGGGCGAACAGGAAACTTCCCATCAGTCCGAAAGGTACGGACAGAATAACAGCCATCGGGATAAACAGACTTTCGTACAGAGCACAAAGTATCAGATAGATGAACAGAATGCAGACACCATAGATGATGACCGTGTCGTGCGAGTTGGCCATCTGCTCTTCCTCGCGTGTCATGCCCGAAAACTCGTAACCGTAACCTGTAGGAAGCGTCTGCGCAGCCACTTCTTTCACCGCATTGATGACATCGCCCGAACTGTATCCGCTGGCAGGCATACCCTGTACATTGATAGACGAGAACATGTTGAAACGCGTCAGCGACTCGGCACCGTATGTCTTGGTCAGCGTCACAAACTGGCTGACCGGTGCCATGCCATCCGATGTCTTCACATAAATATTGTCGAGCGACTGCATCGTCTTACGGCTGTCCGACGGTGCCTGTATGATAACCCTGTACAGCTTCGTGAAACGATTGAAATTGGAAGCATAAATGCTACCGAAATAGCCAGACAGAACGGACAGGACGTGTTCTGTTGTAATACCGGCCCGCTGACATTATGCCTCATCCACGTCGACACGATATTGCGGGAAGCGTGCACTGAAAGAAGTATAAGCCATCTGGATTTCCGGACGTTTGTTCAGTTCTAGCAGGAAATTATCTGTTACCTGGCTCAAAGCATCAATACCCTTACCCGAACGGTCCTGCAAATACAGTTCGAAACTGTTACCCGTTCCGTAACCTGAAATCATTGGCGGCGAGAACACAAAGATATTCGCATTCTTTATGTGAGCCGTACGCCGATAGATTTCAGCCGAAATAGCATCTACACTGTTTTCCTTGCCCGGGCGTTCGTCCCAGTGCTTCAGCTTCACAATAAACATACCATGCGAAGCACCGCTACCCGAACCCATTCCAAAACCTGCCACCTTGTTGAAGTTCGCTATCTGCGGAATTTCCTTCAACTCTTTCTCCACCTTTTCCATAATACTTGCCGTCTCGGCCAACGTACTTCCTGCAGGAGCATCCAAGCTGACAAATATAGAGCCGGTATCCTCCGAAGGTACCAGACTGGTCTTGGTTGTTCCCATAAAATAGAACAATAACAGGACCGCAGCCGCAAACGAAGTCCATGCCAGCCATTTTCTTTTAATAAAGAATTTGGCTCCGGATTTATATTTCAACACAATGCGCTTGAAAGCCGAATCGAATGCCAGACGGAAGCGGGTCGAGAATTCCGGTTTCTTACCGTCGACCAGAATTTCGTTCGGACGAAGAATCAAAGCACAAAGGGCAGGCGAAAGCGTCAAGGCATTGATGGCCGAAATACCTACCGCCACAGCCATCGTGATACCGAACTGAGTATAGAACACTCCTGACGTACCACCCATAAACGACACCGGAACAAACACTGCCATAAACACCAGAGTCGAAGTAACAATAGCCGAAGAAATGCCACTCATGGCATCGATAGAGGCTCTGTATGGCGAACGGTAACCCTCGTCGAACCTTACCTGCACAGCTTCGACCACAATGATGGCGTCGTCGACAATCGTACCGATGGCCAACACCAATGCAAACAGCGTAAGCAGATTGATACTGAATCCTGCTATGTAAAGCACCGCAAACGTACCTATCAGCGAGACAAAGATACTGACGGTAGGGATCAGCGTAGAACGCGGATTCTGGAGGAAGACATATACAACCAACACAACCAGTATGATAGCTTCAATCAAAGTCTTGATTACTTCGTTGATAGAAGCATCAAGGAAATTCTTGGTACTCATCAGTTCCACAACTTCCACGTCTTCGGGCAACGTTTCTTTCAGTTCTTCCAGAAACTTGTCTATCTCCATGATGATCTCATTGGCATTGGTTCCGGCCGTCTGATTGATCATACACGTACTGCCCGGAGCTCCGTTTACACTACCGGTATACGAATAACTCTGTGCACCCAGTTCTACGGTAGCAATGTCTTTCAGTTTCAGTACCCGACCGTCGTCCAGTGCCTTAATGACAATCTCTTCGAATTCTTGTTCCTTCTCCAGACGTCCACGATACTTCAATGTATACTGGTAGACATTCTTGGAATCCTCGCCGATAGAACCGGTCGAAGCTTCAATGTTCTGACTGGACAAGGCAGACTCCACATCGCTTGGTTCCAACTCATACTGAGCCATCACTTCAGGTTTCAGCCAGATACGCATGGCATAGTCACCACCCATCACGTTTACTTCGCCTACACCCGAGATACGCTGCAACTGCGGTTTAACGTTTATACTCAGATAATTAGTCAGGAAAGTTTCGTCATACGTCCCGTTCGGGCTATACAAACCAAAGATTTTCAGCATACTGCTCTGACGCTTCATGGTAGTTACGCCTACTTTGGTTACTTCGGCCGGCAACAAAGAAGTGGCAGTAGAAACTTTGTTCTGCACGTTGACAGCCGCCATATCCGGATCGCTTCCCTGCTTGAAGTAGACTGTAATTTCAGCACTACCCGTATTGCTGGCTGTAGAAGTCATATAAGTCATGTTCTCAACGCCGTTGATGGCTTCTTCCAGAGGTACGATCACACTCTTCTGCACAGCTTCGGCATTGGCACCACTATATGTAGTAGATACACGGATAGTAGGTGGAGCAATATCCGGATATTGTTCAACCGACAAGGCATAGAGTCCGATAAGTCCGGCCACCAGAATTACGACCGAAATCACCATGGAGAGAATCGGCCGGTCTATAAAATGCTGTAGTTTCATTATGTCAGCCCTCCATATTTGTTTCGTTTGCCTGTGGCGTAGCCGATGCACTTACTACAGTGCCGTCCTTCAGCAAGCCGGCACCCTCGGACACAATCACATCGCCTTCGCTCAGTCCGCTTTCTACAATATATTCTTTTCCATCGTTTATCTCGAATACTTCAATCGGGGTCGAAACAGCTTTTCCGTCTACTACTTTATAGGCAAAAATCCGATCCTGTATTTCGTATGTTCCTCCCTGCGGGATAACGATGCATTGCTTCCGCTCATAAGGAATAACCACACTGGCTGATCCACCACTCATCAGACGTTTGCCTTTATTATCGAATACCGCCCTCAAACTGACTGTTCCGGTTGTTTTGTCGATAATGCCACTGATGACATCTACTTTTCCTTTCTGCTCGTACACCGAACCGTCATTCAGTTGTAGAGAAACTTCGGGAAATGAGGCCAACGTGCTGTCCAACGAACCGTATTGTGCTGTCAGACTCAAAACCTGTTTTTCACTTAGCGAGAAATAGACGTACATTTCCGAATTGTCCGATACACGAATCAAAGGGTCGCTCATGGAGGCGCTTACCAACGCACCGATACGGTAGGACGTCATACCCGCATAACCGTCAACCGGATTTTTTACTTCTGTATAAGAAAGATTGTTTTCGGCATCTGTCAACTCAGCCTGCGCCTGTTCCAGCAGTGCTTTGGCACTTTGATAATCGTTCTGTGCCGTACGAAGCTCAAAGTCTGAAATAACTTTGTCATTAAACAACAACTGTTTTCCTTCCAACGTCTGTTTAGCAGTGGCTTCACTGGCCTGTGCCGTAGCTACAGCCGCTTTTGCCTTTTGTAAAGCTGCTTTGTAAGGTACCTGATCAATAACAAACAATACTTGCCCTTTGTGTACTTGTGCTCCTTCTTTCACCAATACCTGTGTAATGGTTCCTGAAACCTGCGGGCGAATCTCTACATCCTGCTTACCTTCGATCACAGCCGAATAGCTGACAGAGAGTTCTCTGTCCTCGGGTTTCAATGTCATTAACGGATAATCTTGTTTTCCCTGTTGCTGTAAGTTCTGCCGGCATCCCGACAAAACGGTCATGCAACATACACCTAATAAAATTACTCTTTTCACCTTCATTTTTACTCAAATTTGTTATTTTTCGAGCAAAATTATAGGCAATATCAACGAGCTTTTTGGCAATTTGGAACAAAGATTTGTCCAAAACACCCCTTATTAGATTTTGTTAGGAATCCATATGTCTATTTGACGTCTAAATTTGTCGTTAACAGACATTTTTCTGTATTTTCGCAACATAACCAACGCTTTTGAAACAGACAATGACACAAAAAGAACTATCTCTGCTATTTTCGCCTGACTGCTATATCAGCGGACAGGTACTTTTAGTTTCTCCTGCCAACTTCTATAAGCTGGAGAATCGTCTCATCGAAAATAGCCGTATATTCCTATTAGTATCAAACGGCAGTGTGAACATATCTTTAGGGAACCAGTCGTGTGAAATGAAAGCACCAGCCTACCTCGACATTTTAGACACCATGACTCTGAAAATGACAAACTTCAACTCTGACCTACGTGCATGGTGCCTGTTCATTACCTTTGAATTTGCCTGCGAATCGCTAAAAAACTTACGTCCAGGTCCACTAAACCGAATGACCGAACGTCAGACCATTCCCATCCGTATCTTCTCTGCTCAGGATAATGCTCTTCTTGAGAACCAGTTATGTCTGCTGAAAGACACACTCAGCACACAGACTCATTACTATCGGCAGGAACTGGCACAACTTTACTTCAAATCCATGAAATATCCGCCAAATTTAGGCAGAAATGCGAATTTAAAATTGATAATTAGGTAGTTAGGAGAAAATCACGGAAGTTAGGAAAAGGGTTGAAAAGCGTTTCAAAGCGGATTGGAGAAAGAGAACGGTTTCCTAATCGTTACCCGTCAGAAATGCAGATTTAACAGTTACCGTTCCGTTTGCGCCGCTCTGCGTAGGTTTGCTTGTCAAGGTTTAACTCGTTGATTTATAGTTTTGCAACCAAAAAAGAACGAGTATGACAAGGAGCACATTTCGCGTGCTGTTCTATGCGAACGGCAGCAAGGAGAAGAATGGAATTGTCCCCATCATGGGACGGGTTACAATCAACGGAACGGTGGCGCAGTTCAGTTGCAAGCGGAGCATCGCAAAGGAGCTTTGGGATGCAAAGGGCAACCGTGCCAAAGGCAAGAGCGTGGAAGCAAGGGAAACGAACCTTGCGCTTGACAACATCAAGGCGCAAATCATCAAGCACTACCAGCGCATATCCGACCGTGAGGCGTTTGTGACGGCAGAAATGGTGCGCAACGCCTATCAAGGCATAGGCGGCGAGTATGAAACGCTGCTCAAAGCCTTCGACCGTGAGAACGAGGTGTTCAAGAAGCGTGTCGGCAAGGACAGGAAGCTGGCGACCTATCAGTCAAGGGTAGTGGCAAGGAACTATGTGGCGGCATTCATCAAGTCATTCTACAAGCGCAGCGATATGTCTATGCTGGAACTTACTCCCGACTTCATCAAGGAGTTTGCGGTCTATCTCGCCACGGAAGCGGGATTACGCAACGACACGATATGGGAAAAGTGCATGTGGCTGAAAGGCGTGGTGATGCGTGCGCACTTCAACGGACTGATACCGAGAAACCCGTTTGCGCAATTCCACATCAGCCCGAATGTCAAGGAGCGTGAGTTTCTGACGGAGGATGAGTTGAAGGTGGTGATGACGCACGAGTTCTCAGATCCGAAACTGGCATATATCCGTGACCTGTTCGTGTTTGCGAGCTTCACCGCCCTTTCTTTCGTGGACATCAAGGAACTGACCAACGACCGCATCGTGGAGGTGAACGGCGAGAAGTGGATTATCTCCAAGCGGCATAAGACGGGCGTACCGTTTCAAGTGAAGCTGCTGGACATACCGTTGCAGATAATTGAGCGTTACCGACCGTTCCAAGAAAACAACCTCGTGTTCCCCAACCTGAACTATTGGTCCATCTGCAAGCCGTTGAAGAAGATGATACGGGAATGCGGTGTGAATAAGGACATCAGCTTTCATTGCTCACGTCATGGATTCGCTACCCTGGCCCTCTGCAAGGGGATGCCGATAGAGAGCGTAAGCCGTGTTTTGGGTCACACTAACATCAAGACGACC
>NZ_JAULLJ010000055.1:0-14074 GCF_030518095.1 Bacteroides sp. ET489 | reverse complement strand
TAATAAAATAGCTTTTTAAAATCAACAGTTGGAGAAAGTTTAAGTGTTTCTTGAAGACTTGTCTGATATATAGATATAGCCATATAATCACAACAAATCACATATCATGTTGATGATATGATTTGAAAATGTGACCGGTAATCTTACAATAATGCAAATTATACAGGGCACAATAATTCATATCCCGAATTGAAGGATATGCAAACACTAAAAAATTATCCAGCATTCTGCTAATGCACCAAATCGAACTGTCCTCGCGTCCGATTTATCTTAAATGATGGCAGGTCTTCTGACTGACTCTCGCCTTTGACCCCTTCCCGGTTTTACCCAGTGGCATAAGTATTTGTCAAAGCGTTACAAAAAGAGTTTCACAGCAGCGGGACTGTTCGGGACTTTCACCCGATTCCCTTTTAATCCATGAAGCCGAACGGCTACACAGAACCAATCGGCCGCAAAGATAAAGAGGATATATGAAACTAATGAAACAATTAAAGAATATTATATTTAAAAAACTTTTGGAAAGAGAAACATTTTGGGAGGAGAGCCATGCTGCAGGTATAGATAGAATGTATCCAATGGACTATAAATGACGAGTGGACAGGTACTTACGCATTTCATTAATTGGAATCCCGCGACGTTGGGCGTAGTCTGCCAGTTGCTCTTGGTCGATTGTCCCTACTGAAAAATAGCATGCTTCAGGGTGGGATAGCATGAGACCGCAGACCGAAGCATGGGGATGCATGGCTCCATTTTCAGTGAGGGTAATTCCGATTTGTTCCATTTGCAGCAGTTTGTCCAGCAGAAAGCTGACTGATTGGTCGGGTAATGAAGGATAACCTACTGCTGGCCGGATGCCTTGGAATTTCTCTGCCAATAACTCATCCATGCTCAATGATTCGTCTGGGGCATATCCCCATGCATATTTGCGTACATATTCGTGCATCTTTTCGGTTACAGCTTCGGCCAGTCGGTCAGCTAAAGTTTGTGCTAACAGGTGTTGGTAAGGGTCCTGGCTAAAGTGGGTTTCTGCATCTTGGCCAGCTGTGGAAGCAAAGAGTCCAATTGTATCGGCAATGCCTGATGATAAAGGGCGGATAAAGTCGCTTAGACAGAGGTAAGGACTCCCGTCGGCATGTGGTGTTTGTTGCCGAAGAAGGGGGAAGAGAACATTTTCAATGATGATGTTATCTCCGTCTGAATTGGCACGGCATAGTCTGAAAAGGCTACGCGCTGTATATCCTTCTTCGTCAAGACGCTCAAGCATCCGGCAAGCTTCTTTATGGAGTTGCATGGCTTCGGCAGCTTTGCTACGCTCGCTCTCGGGGAAGGATGCCAGCCACATGGCACGGCAAGAATCGCATCCGTGAATATTGGCTATTCCGGCAAAACGGGGCTGGAACCCCCAGGCATGGAAAAAGTAGATCCAATTGATGTAGGGGACTATGTCGCGGATACGGTAAGTCAGTATCATGTTCTGGCATTAAAAAAGATTATCGTTCAAAACGTAATTCTTCTCCACGGTAACTGTCGTCGACCTGTTCTTCAGTGTAGACAGTGTATCCATTGACAAATGTTCTTTCCACTTTCCAGTCAAAACTGCGTCCTTCGAGCGGACTCCAGCCGCATTTGCTTTGAATGAGGTGTTTTTCCAATGTCCAGGGGGATTCAGGTCTTACTAATACCAGGTCGGCCCGGTATCCTTCACGAATAAAACCTCGTTCCTGAATGCCGTATAACTGAGCTGGAGCATGACACATTTTCTGTACGACCTTTTCGATCGTGAAAACTCCCTCATTGACCAGTTGCAGCATGCTGACAAGCGAGAATTGTATCATGGGCATACCCGACATCGCTTTTAAGGCGCCTCCTTTTTTCTCCGTGATGAGGTGAGGAGCATGATCGGTAGCAATTACGTCGATTACATCGTCATTGATAGCGGCACGCAAGGCATCGCGGTCAGCTTTGGACTTGACGGCCGGGTTACATTTGATAAGAGTGTTCAGTGTGCGGTAGTCGGACTGGCTGAAAAGCAAGTGGGCGACACAGGCTTCACCTGTAATTTTCTTGCTGCTGACAGAACCGGATTCGAGCAATTTAAGTTCGCGTGCGGTAGACAGATGGAGTACATGCAGTCGTGCTCCGGTTTCTTTTGCCAGCTGTACAGCCAAGTGCGATGAAGCATAACAGGCTGCCGAGGAACGGATGTTGGGATGTTTATTGACGGGTATATCATCTGCATCCGCGTATTGGGCTTTGTATTTCTCCGTGTTTAGACGTATGATTGCCGGATCTTCGCAATGGACGGCGATGAGCATGTCTGTACTTCTGAATATACTTCGCAGACTTTCCTGACGGTCTACCAGCATATTCCCTGTACTAGAGCCCATAAAAAGTTTGATACCACATATACGATTGCGATCCAGTTTTTCAAATTCTGTATAATTATTGTTGGTTGCTCCAAAGTAACAAGAATGATTGACAATACATTTCTCGTTCAGCAAGTCCAGCTTGGCGTTCAGTGCATCCAGCGTAACAGTCTGCGGACTGGTATTGGGCATGTCCATGATGCTGGTTACACCGCCGGCAGCTGCAGCACGGCTTTCGCTTAATATGTCGGCTTTGTGTGTCAGTCCCGGATCGCGGAAATGTACGTGGTCATCGATAACTCCGGGAAGCAAATAACATCCGGTAGCATCAATGGTTTCATCGCAAGGAGCGGAAAGAGGTTTTCCGTGTGTCAGCACTTCGGTGATGTAGCCCTGATCGCTGATAACTATAGAACCTTGTATGGTTTCTCCTTCGTTGACGATAAGGGCATTATGTATAAGAGTACGTTTCATTTTGATGGTCGTTGAGCGTTTCTCTGATGTTTATTAATCATTTTCCTTTCGGATATTTTTTGAACCAACTGTCCCACTTTAGACGGATTACTCCGAAGACAGCTTCGCCAAAGATGCTGCTGTTCATTTTAGAAGTCCCCAATTCGCGGTTGATGAAGATAACCGGAACTTCTTTGATCTGGAATCCACATTTGTAGGCTGTGAATTTCATTTCTATCTGAAAAGCGTATCCTTTAAAGCGTATACTGTCAAGCTGAATGGTCTCTAATACCTTACGGCGATAGCATACAAATCCAGCTGTGGTGTCGTGGATAGGCAGACCGGTGATAATACGGACATATTTGGACGCAAAGTAAGACATCAGTACGCGCCCCATAGGCCAGTTTACAACATTGACTCCGCTGACGTAGCGTGAGCCGATGGAAACATCTGCACCATTCTTGGCACAGGCTTCGTACAGGCGTGGCAGATCTTTGGGATTGTGGCTGAAGTCGGCATCCATCTCGAAAATATATTCGTAGTTGTGTTCGAGTGCCCACTTGAATCCGGCAATGTAAGCGGTACCTAATCCCAGCTTTCCCCGACGTTCTACCATGAAAAGGCGTTCGGGAAACTCTTGCTGGAGTGTACGTACAATCGAAGCAGTGCCATCGGGCGAACCATCTTCAATCACAAGGATGTGAAATCCATGTTCGAGGCTGAAGACGGCACGGATGATGTTTTCAATGTTTTCCCGTTCGTTGTAGGTCGGAATGATAACTATACTGTCTGATGTCTGCATATCACCTTTGAGTTTGTTTCGGTTATTATATGGTTGCTGAATTTATCCGTTATTCAGCTCTAGCATTGTTTACTTTTTGTTACAGATACAAAGACAGACATTACGAAGTCTTGTTTCCTTGTACGAATCTTCGTGTCTGTCGTACCTTTAATGAGAACAAAAATACTGTTTTTTCCGTCATTGACGAATAAAACGCGTGGATTATTTCGTATTTTTGTGCTCGAATTAGTGTGATGACAATGACTATTACTGAACTTCAGCAACTTTATGCCGCTCATCCTAATGTGGAGGGCATGATTCGATTATTAAAAGATTCTTCAGTCAGACATTTGTACTGTAACGGTTTATGCGCTTCGTCTGCTTCGCTGTTTGCTTCGACAATTGTACAGCAGGCCGAGTGCCCGTTCGTTTTTGTCCTGGGCGATTTGGAAGAAGCGGGCTATTTCTATCATGATTTGGTGCAAATATTGGGCTCGGATGATGTGCTGTTTTTCCCTTCATCGTTTCGGCGCGCTATTAAATATGGTCAGAAGGATGCTGCCAATGAGATATTGCGTACCGAAGTGTTGAGCCGTTTGGAGAAAGACGGAAAGCATGTATGTGTAGTGACCTATCCTGATGCTTTAGCTGAAAAAGTGGTTTCACGTAAGGATTTGGATGACAAAACGCTGAAACTGCATGTCGGAGAAAAAGTCGATATGGACTTTGTTCGAGAGGTATTGCGGAATTATGGTTTTGAATATGTCGATTACGTTTACGAACCTGGGCAATATGCAGTGCGCGGAAGTATTATAGATGTGTTTTCCTTCTCATCCGAGTATCCCTTCCGTATCGACTTTTTCGGTGACGAAGTGGAAAGTATCCGTACGTTTGAAGTAGAGACACAGCTGTCGAAAGAAAAAAAAGAAAACATAGTCATTGTTCCCGACTTAAGTCATAATCTGGAAGATGGAGGAAATGGTGGGATGGTATCTCTGCTCGATTTTCTGCAAGCTGATACAGTGTTGGCCATGCGCGATTTCCTTTGGTTACGCGAACGTATACAGAATGTGCACGACGAGTCGTTGACACCTCAGGCAATTGCAGCCCGCGAAGCGGAAGAAAACGGAGCCATCAGACTGGATGGAAAATTAATAGACGGAGGTGAGTTTACGGTACGGGCTCTTGATTTCAGACGGATGGAGTTTGGCAATAAACCGACAGGGACTCCCAATGCTGTTTTGAACTTCAGCACTTCGGCTCAGCCTATCTTCCACAAGAATTTTGATCTTGTAGCACAAAGCTTTAAAGAATATATCGCTAATGGCTATACTATTTATATATGTAGTGACAGTACAAGGCAGACTGATCGTATTCGGGCTATCTTTGAAGATCGTGGCGATAACATTTCCTTTACGGCAGTAGAGCGTACTTTGCATGAAGGTTTTGCCGATAATGATTTGCATTTGTGCGTTTTTACCGATCATCAGCTCTTTGACCGTTTTCATAAGTACAATCTGAAAAGCGATAAGGCACGCAGTGGAAAAGTGGCACTTAGCCTGAAAGAGCTGAATCAGTTTACTCCGGGTGACTATGTAGTGCATACTGATCATGGAGTAGGACGTTTTGCTGGGTTGGTGCGTATACCTAATGGCGACACTACGCAAGAGGTAATGAAACTGGTTTATCAGAATGACGATGTTGTGTTTGTTTCTATTCATTCTTTGCATAAAGTATCCAAATACAAGGGAAAGGAAGGAGAGGCGCCTCGTCTGAACAAACTAGGAACTGGTGCTTGGGAGAAGTTGAAAGACCGCACCAAGACTAAAATCAAAGACATTGCCCGTGACCTGATCAAACTTTATTCACAACGTCGCGAGGAGAAAGGATTCCAGTTCAGCCCCGACAGTTTTCTGCAACGCGAACTCGAAGCTTCTTTCCTTTATGAGGATACTCCCGACCAAAGCAAAGCTACTGCTGAGGTGAAAGCCGATATGGAGAGTGCCCGTCCGATGGACCGTCTGGTGTGTGGTGATGTTGGCTTTGGTAAGACGGAAGTAGCTATACGTGCTGCTTTTAAAGCTGTGGCCGATAATAAGCAGGTAGCTGTACTGGTACCGACGACGGTGTTGGCATACCAGCACTTTCAAACTTTTAAAGAACGCTTGAAAGAGTTGCCTTGTAAAGTCGAATATCTGAGTCGTGCCCGCACATCGGCACAGACCAGAGCGGTTATCAAGGGTTTGGCTGCGGGAGAAGTAAATATTCTGATAGGCACACACCGTATCTTGGGTAAGGATGTAAAGTTCAAGGATCTGGGATTGCTCATTATTGATGAAGAGCAGAAATTTGGGGTTAGTGTAAAGGAAAAACTGCGTCAGTTGAAGGTTAATGTAGACACATTGACCATGACGGCTACTCCTATTCCCCGAACTTTGCAGTTCTCGCTGATGGGAGCAAGAGATTTGTCGGTTATACAAACACCTCCACCCAACCGTTATCCGGTGCAAACCGAAGTGCATACTTTCAATGAAGAAGTGATAACGGATGCCATTAATTTTGAGATGAGCCGTAACGGACAGGTCTTTTTCGTGAACAATCGTATTTCCAATCTGGTGGAACTGAAGGCCATGATCGAACGCAACATTCCGGATTGTCGGATTTGCATCGGCCACGGACAGATGGAACCCGCCGAACTGGAGAAAATCATACTGGATTTTGTGAATTATGACTATGATGTCCTGATAGCCACTACCATTATCGAAAGTGGTATTGATATACCCAATGCCAATACGATTATTATCAATCAGGCACAGAACTTCGGGCTGAGTGACTTGCATCAGATGCGTGGCCGGGTAGGGCGGAGCAACAAGAAGGCTTTCTGTTATCTGCTCGCTCCTCCTTTGTCGTCGTTGACTCCTGAGGCTAAACGCCGGTTGCAGGCTATTGAGAACTTCTCCGATTTGGGAAGTGGTATACACATTGCTATGCAGGATCTCGACATTCGGGGGGCAGGCAATATGCTGGGAGCTGAACAGAGTGGTTTCATTGCCGATTTGGGTTATGAAACTTATCAGAAGATTCTGACCGAGGCCGTTCGCGAGCTGAAGAATGAAGAGTTTTCCGATCTGATGGCAGAAGAACAGCAAGCTGCCGACGGAAGCGGACAGATTACCGGTGAACAGTTTGTGGATGAATGCCAGGTTGAGAGCGATTTGGAATTATTGTTACCTGCCGATTATGTGACAGGTAGTAGCGAACGTATGTTGCTCTATCGCGAATTGGACGGTCTGGTTTTGGACAAAGACGTGGAGGCCTTCCGTTCACGTCTGGAAGACCGTTTCGGTCCAATTCCTCCTGAGACGCAGGAACTGCTCCGCATTGTTCCTTTACGTCGTCTGGCTGCCCGACTTGGTGCGGAAAAGGTATTTTTAAAAGGAGGGCGTATGACTTTGTTCTTCGTCTCCATACCTGATAGTCCGTATTATCAGAGCCAGGCCTTTGGTAAGGTTATTTCTTACATGATGAAGTATACCCGTCGTTGCGATTTGCGCGAGCAGAACGGAAAACGCAGTATGCAGGTTAAAGACGTCACTTCGGTAGAGGAGGCTGTTCACGTATTGCAGGAAATGTTTGCCATGCAGATCGAGGAATAATCAGGGGAGGTCCGTGTGGTTCCTTCTCCGATATTCCATGGGAGACTTCTTTTTTTGCGCTTTGAAGAATTTGCAAAAAGAAGCCTGATCGGCAAAGTGTAGTTCTTCGGCAATCCGGCTGATCGGAATGCTGTCGTCGTCGAGCATGTGCAAGGCATGCCCTAGAATTTCGTCCCAAATGATGGTGTGCGGAGTCTTTCCGGTCATCTTTCGTACGGTACGTGTCAGATGCTTTACAGAAATGCATAAAGCATTGGCATAAAAGTCGAGCTGATGTTCAGTTGCGAAATGAGTTGAAACCAATTTCATGAAGTTTAGTATGATAAGGTCCTGTTTACTGATGTAGGAAGCAGACTGTTCTACATTCTTTTCTTGTGCGAACATGATGTTTCCTAATTCAAGGCTAAAGCTTTTGAAGTAATTCTGTATAAGAAATATACCTCTTTGAAATCAAGAAAGTTAGAAGAATTACTTCGTTTTCGGGTAATGAGTTGGCAACCGTCCTAATTGCCGTGGTCTGCATCGCTTTGCTTGTTTGGAAAACTCTTACGGTACAAAGGTATGAAAAATATTCAGACTGAAAGGATCATTCCAAAAATTATTTTAGTCAGAATATTGAGCATTCATCCTTATGCAGTCTTGGTTGGAAGCAATTAACGAACAAGGAAGCCACGGTAAAGGCAACTCCTACTCCTACCACGCCTGCCCATCCGTAATGTTGCCAAAACAGACCTGAAACGAACGTACCAGCAGAACCGCCCAGGAAGTAGATGGTCATATAAACGGTATTGACTCGGTTGATGGCGGATGCGTCGAGGGTGACCACGCTGGTCTGATTTGACAAATGGATGCATTGCATTCCTGCATCAATCAAAAGGATGGCGATTATTATCCACAAGTAGCTGTCATTTCCAAAAAATGCCAACAACCATGCAGCCAAGATAACACATCCCCCGACAATGGAGAAGAACCTTACGCCGTACTTCTGGATATAGCCGCTAATGAATACAACCGTAGACGCACCTGCCAATCCGCACAAACCGAGTGCCCCGATAATATCGTCATCCGCAAAGAATGGCTCTTGCTTCATCCGGAAAGCAAGGCAACTCCACAACGCAAAGAACGAGCCATAAGCCAATGCCGCCCTCAACGAAGCGATACGCAAGTACGGGTATTTGGCAAGCAGACGCAACAAGGATTTCATCAGACCCGCATAATTTTCACGTGAACGAGCAGGCAGAACGGGAAGCATCTTGTAAATCATAAGAAAGCATCCGAGCATAAACACACAAGCCACAAAATAGACGGAACGCCATCCCCACATATCAGCCAGGAAACCACTTAATACCCGTGAGCCAAGAATGCCTATGAGCAGACAGGACTGTATAATCCCCACGTTGCGTACCTTGTGTGCTGGTGCTGAATGGAAAGACACCAACGGGATGAAGAACTGCGGCATAACCGAAGATGCTCCGGCAAGCAAGGATGCGCCCCACACCCAATAGATGTTAGGGGCAAGTGCTATGGCAAGCAATGCGCACGATGAAATGATATAATTGGTCAATATCAGCTGCTTTCGTGAAACCAAATCGCCAAGCGGAATGACAAACACAAGTCCGACTACATAACCTATCTGGGTCAATGTCGCAACCATGCTGGCAGAAAAGTCGCTTACCCCAAAATCCTTTGCCATGCTGCCCAACAAAGGCTGGTTGTAGTAGCAGTTGGCAACGGAAAGCCCGGTAGCGACTGCCATCAGAGCCAGCAAAGGTGCCGGAATGCCGTGGTTTTCTCTCAATTCATATTTCATCATTTATTCCTCCTTTCAGTATGACACAACTTTCAATCCAATCAAGGAGGCAATGAGCGTGAACAGGAAGAAAAGCCGTATGGGAGTGGCCGGCTCTTTGAAAACGAATATCCCAATCAAGACCGTGCCGACCGCTCCGATACCCGTCCAAATGGCGTATGCCGTGCCCAAAGGCAAAGTCTGAACCGCTTTGGCAAGTAATGCCATACTCAATACCGTGGAAGCCAAGAAACCGCTTCCCCACAGATAAAAACCAATACCTGATGCCTCTCTCGTTTTTCCCAAGCAGAATGTAAGGCTTACCTCAAACAATCCTGCCAAAAATAAAATTATCCAATTCATACCTATGATTTATTAAATTCGGGTGCAAAAGTAAGCAAGTAATTTCTAATCGTTTTTTACATTTGGTAAAAACGGATTTTGCATTTGACAAAAAACAGCCGTTAGCAGCTGTTTCTGTGCGCTATTTTATAATTTTGTACCACAACAAAATGACTTATGGATATAAAGGAAATCATCAACCAGAGATATGCCATGCCGGATGCGTCTTTGGACAAGTTGCGGCAATGCCTGACGGAAGTCTCATACCCAAAAGGATTCCAAGTGTTGGAATATGGCAAGATAGAAAAAGACATCTTTTTCATCAAGAAAGGCATTGTCCGCGCCTATACTTCGGTAGAGGGGAAAGAAATTACCTTTTGGGTCGGCAAGGAAGGGGCGACTATTGTTTCCATGAAAGGATATGTGAATGACGAACCGGGGTATGAAACAATGGAGCTGATGGAAAATTCTGTCTTATATGTATTGGAAAGGAAAAAACTGAAAGAGTTATTCTTGGAGGATTTGCACATAGCCAATTGGGGACGGCGTTATGCGGAAATGGAACTGCTTGCTGCCGAAGAACGGCTGATTTCCATGTTGTCAGCCGTCGCCTCGGAACGGTATCACGAGTTGTTGGAGAAAGAGCCTGATTTGTTACAGCGGTTGCCGTTAGGAAGTATCGCCACCTATTTAGGCATCACACAGGCAAGTTTGAGTAGGATTCGGGCACAAATAAAATGACGTTTCAACCAACTGAGGATAGCAAGCGGTTTTGGTCTGCCCCAAACACAAACTTGCTATTCTTCCGTTGGTATTGTTTATAATCCCATGCACTTGCCTCTCCTAAGCGGTTCAACCGTCCTTTTAACGGATGAGAACAGCCTGCCAAACTGCTCCTTGAACCACTCTCCAATCACTTGCCCGTTGATGGCAAGTGCAAGCTTGGACTTGTCTTTCGGGTCTTTTACCACTTGGAAGCCTGCTTCCTCGGTCGTGAACTTCCGCCTGTGCTCTTCCGAATAGAGCTCGCCCTCGTAGAACAGCGGTTTGCCGCTGATGAGCGTGGCGGTCTGCCGCTCGTTGAAGCCGACTTTCAGGCAGAACTTCTCCATGTACACCAGTTCTTGGAATAGCGGAAACCATTTCTTGGCTTTTCGGATAATGGATTTCAGGAATGACACTTCCCTTTGGTGTTCCGCTTCCTTGTCCGACATCTCCCTGCGGTGCTTGGCTTGCAGTTCCATCAGTTGCCGTTGGTATTCCTCCTGCTGCCGCTCCATCTGCTGTTGCAACAACTCGATGCTCTCGTCACGGGCTGCAACCTCATTTTGCAGGGTGCGGTTGTCGGCTTCAAGTTCTTTCAGCTTGCCGCTGCCCAAAAGAGAACCGACCTTTGCCACGAGTGCCGTCTTCGCTTCTGTCTTGGCGGCTTCCAGCTTCTCCAACTTGATTTCTTTCCTGACTTCGTCAAGCTGATGTTCCGCCTGTTCCTGTTCGGTCTGCAACTGCCGGACATTGGCTTCAAGCTCTCCCGTCTGCCGTTTCAGGTCACGGTAGTATTGGGCGGTGGTGGTGTGCCGTGCCTCCGAACCCCGTATGCCACGCTGCAATCCGTACTTCGCCATCGCTGCGGCGTAGCTGTCGTGGTAAGCGACAAGCCTTTCACGGGTCAGGAGGTCATCGGCACACAAACGCACGGCATTGGCTTTCTTGCGGTAGGTGCGTTTGCTGTCCGCTTGTTTCTTCTTGGCTTTCCTGCGCTCTCCCGTCACTATCGGTACGACCGTTGCATGGATGTGCGGCGTGTGTTCGTCCATGTGCAGCACTGCCGAAACGGTGTTCTCCCTGCCGAATGTGCGATGCAGCCATTGCAGGTTGTCATCGCACCATTCACCCAGCCTGCCTTCGTCCTGCACTCTCACCATATCTTCATGCGTGCCCGAAAGCACGATGCGGATTGCCCGTACTTGGTCGGGCGTTATCTTCCGTCTGATGCCTGCCGTGCGGATGCGGTGGCTTATGGCTTCGGTGCGGTCTGCCACGCCATCGGGGAATTGCACCAGTTCACGGTTAAGATGGGTGCGTGTGGGGTCTGCGTTCTTGGGCGTGGTCTTGCGTTCGATGTGGTCGGATGCACCCGTGTCAGCCGACCCTTTCGCCTTGTTGATTTGGATGCTTATGTATCCCATGTTCGTTTTTTGTTTTTGAGGTTCTACAAACTTGTTTGTCAATGTCCGTCCGCCTGCGGTCATAGCCGCACAGGGCAAACGGGGGTGTCCAGAGGGGTGCAACCCCGCTGGCTCATTGGGGCGTTTTTAGCATTAGCGTCAGCGGTGCGTGAAGAAAACGCCCTAATGAGCTATGGCTTTTTGTTTCCCAAAAGCCTGCGGCAGCGTCAGCGGTGATGTCGGCGGACATTGGTTGCCTTTTTCTTTTCGCCAGCGACATCGGTTTCCCCTTGTCGGTCGGCAGACCGGAAGTCCGTCCGACCTGTCTGCGGATAGCGATGTTCACCTCTGTTGCTTCTCCGGCGGACTTGATGAGGGGTGAAAATCCGATGAATTGATGATTGGATAGTCTAATATACTGACAGCTAATGAAATAATCTTTCATCAGCGTTTCATCAAACCGCTCGCCAAAAGAAAAGTGATGTGTGGGGCTGCGTCTGTTTTCTCTTTTCATCAGCCCAATCCTTTTGTTGAGCGTTTGATGAGTATGTAAGTTGCTGTTATTCTTTACGTTTATATATGCTTTCATCATTTCATCAAAATATCAGAGTGTTTCCAATTGTTCCTTGCTTACAGTGTAGTAGCGTCCAATCCGTCTGACGGATGAATAGTGACATTCGTGGTTGTAGTCGTATTGGTAGGTGGTGTAGGAAAGCGAATTGGATGCAGGGGTGAGCTTCCAGCATTCCTGCACCACTTTCCGAACCTGCGACTTCTCCACCTTTACTTGAGAGCAGACGAGCAACGGGATAATGTCATTGAGGCAAAAAGAAACAGAACTGATGCCCACGTTTGCCATGATGTCGAGCAGCAGTTCCGCCATCTCTATCTCCAAACGGTTGCGGTTGCTTCGGATAATCTTCCGCAGGGCTTCCGTTTCCAGCAGCTTCGGGTTGAACCACATGCGGCTTTCCTTTTCGGTGGATAGCTGCCGGTGTTGCAGGAAATGAAGAAAAGCGGGTATCTCCGCTTTCAGTTTTTGCAGGAAGTCGGTATCGTCATTCCGTAACGGAACAATCTTCCGTACCCAATAGCGTGTTTCCCCAGCGTCAATGATGACGGGCAGGTGTTCGTTGTTGGAGCAAAGCACAAACTTGGCGAAGAAACCTATCTCGTCACGGTCCTTGCCTTTCGCCTCCACCTTGTAGGAAAGCGTGGTACTGAGGTTTTTCAACCTTTCGCTGTCCTCACGGC
Organism: Bacteroides sp. ET489; assembly: GCF_030518095.1. Taxonomy (NCBI): domain Bacteria; kingdom Pseudomonadati; phylum Bacteroidota; class Bacteroidia; order Bacteroidales; family Bacteroidaceae; genus Bacteroides; species Bacteroides sp. ET489. The sequence goes on along the minus strand of NZ_JAULLJ010000055.1, from coordinate 1,265 downwards.
GGTTGAGCAATACCTCGTCCACCATGATGAGCAGCTTGCCCGCCCAGTCGGAGTTGAACTGACTGCGGAAGTCTTCGTTGGTGTTGAACGTCACGTTGTTTTGGAATACGGCTTTCAGGAAGTTCAGGAACGTACTTTTGCCCGTGTTCCTCTCTTCGGACACGAGCAGGAGGATGGGGAGTTTCTGAACGGGATAGAGGTAGAGCAGCTGCAAGTAGTCCATGCCCAACTCGTACTGTTCGCCGAAGATGTGTTCCACCAACGAACGGATGCAGGGGAAGTCGCCCTGCACGAGAACATGGCTTATCGGCTCGTAGAGGTTGAGGAACTTGCCTACTACGGATTTGTAGCCTACATGGTCGGGTACGGTACAGAAGCCGTCATACTTCGGAACACTTGCCATGTAGTCCTTGCCGTAGTCCTGCCGCAGGGTCTCGGAGTTCCATGCGATGCGCTTTCTCACATAGCCGCCGTCAATGCGGGGCTGGTCCACAATCTTGTAGAGCGTGGTGCCTACACGAATGAATGTTTCTTTTTCTGTCATTAGCTTTACTTGGTTTTAGTGCCGCCAACGTATTGTCGGCAAGCGGATTAAACATGGTTGCAAAGCTACGGCAGGATGGATAAAACCTTGATACGTAAAACGATGCAGAACGGCGCAAAAGAAACTGACAGACAAGAAAATGCAGCGAAACGGGTAATATCAGCCATTAAAAGGCGAAAAGAAAAAGCCCGAAGAAGCGAAAAATCGCACTTTTTCGGGCTAAGGAGGTTGTGTGAATGCACAGGCGTATTGACACGCAACCCCACCCGTTAACACTTACACGTTGTACTATTGCCTAACGAAAGCCAAAGCATTTGTCTGTCTTTTCGCAAGCACAGCCTTTCCAACAGGGCATTGCGTATCCTTGCGGCATTGGATGTGTTGATACGGAAAGCGAGTGCCACGACCATTGGCAAGGCATACGCTTCCGCATAATAACCGTTAGGCAACCTGATGAGCCTTTCCACTTCGCAAGATTTCAACACTCCGCTCTTGTACACGGCTCGTATGGCGGCACGGAGTGTAGGAACGATTACATTGAAAAGTTCCACCAGTTCCATTTCGCTCATCCATACGCTGGCGGCATCGGACGGTACAGCAACCCTGCCGTACTCGTCCATAGTTATGGCTTCACGTTTCATACCCCTGCCATTTTAATGTCACCGAATGACTTGCTCAACTGGTTGCCGAATGCCGTCAGGTCGTTGTCCAGCTTTTGCGT
>NZ_JAULLJ010000054.1:0-14516 GCF_030518095.1 Bacteroides sp. ET489 | reverse complement strand
CATCCAAATCATGCTTAACAGATTTATCGAATGAAATCAAAACAGCTTCTAAATACTAAGAATACTTTCATTTTGCTGCATGAATAGCGTTTTCACCTGTAGATTTGCTTTTTTCAGAAAGGCAGGAGTTATTTCTTGGTGTTTTGGGGGATTTATGCGATATAAGCCTTAAAAAAAGAGTTCTTCTATTGTATTGTATCGTAATTATTGTATATTTGCTGCATACAAAACCTTAAAATTTATAAAAGATTACATTATGGAGAGTATTTTTTTAACAAAGAAATGGCACACAATGTTGCTTGTGTTGTCTACGCTGTTTGTTTTTAGCGTCGTGTGATGATTCTTCTGACGAAGGAGGAACAGTTACAACCCCAAAAATCATTCAAAGCGAAGAGATTTTGGATAACCCTATTACGCTGGCTTTTTCGTGGGAGGCTGTAGAAAATGCGGTTGAATATACCTATCAGCTGGAGGCTGTGAAGGAACCCGAGAACGAAGTTATTGTAACTGGCAAGACAAAGAGCCTGAACGTAGAGATTGCAAGTACGAAAGAAGCCGAACTGTTTTATTCATCTGAATATTTATTCACTTTGAAGGCCGTTTCATCGGATGCATCGGTGGTATCTGAACCGGCAGAAGCACGTGTGACCACCAGCAGCGGTCCGATTGCATTGTCTATCGAGAACCTGACTTACCGTTCGGCTCTGATGAAGGCAGTGCCCGAAGACAAGGACATGTACTATCAGCTGGCACAGATTCCTGTCGAAACGTATACAGCCTATGACTCGGATATGGAGTTTATCGAAGGTTACGACTTCGGTTATTATAAGAAGTTGGGTTCTTCCATGCCTTGGATACCATGGTACGGCTTTATGCAGGAAGGTTCGGATAAGGGAGACACTGAGTACGAAACCCGTATGCTGAAGCCTAATCAGAATTATCTTATGTATGCTTACGGCGTGGAATTCGATATGCAAAATGACGATGATCCTGTCAAGATCGTGACTCCGATGATCAAGTACTTCTTTACAACTCCGGAATGGAAGGCTACGAGCAATGGTACATTCACGTTGAGTGTAGAAAACCAGGAATTGGTAGAAGTTGCTGAAGGAGATTATATCGTTAACATCAAGCTGAAAGTGACTCCTTCGAATGCCAGCGAGAGATATTATATCGCATTTGTTGAAAACAGCACGTTGAAAGACGACTATACCATGTATGACTTTGCTTTCGATGCCATTTATTCGGAAGAAATCTATGGTGGCGTAGAAGACTGGGGAACAACCGAAGTTTTGTCTTCGGGCGAGAAAGTGCTTGCTGCCATGGATTATGGATGGGGCATTTATCCAGGAACAGACTATAAGATACTGGTATTTGGTGTAGACAGCAAAGGTTGGGTTACTACAGAAATTGCAAGCATTGACTGCACTACGATTGGTGACGCTGCAACGAAGAACGTTGTACGTGCCGCCGGTGCTATACAGAAGAATTTCAAGGCAACAAAAGCTCCTGTAAGCGTGATTGATAGAATGTAATTTCCCTGTAAATTCAAATCTCTATTGACATGAAAAAGCTATATTATCTGTCTCTGTTTTTTCTTTGCTCGCTGTTCGTTGCTTCTTGTTCGGACGACGACAACGAAAACTTGCCGGACATTTCGGTAACGTCTTCGGTGGATAATATCATGCTGCCGGCAGCTAAGAACGCGCAGTATACCATCGAATTTGTAGCCGGTTCGAACTGGAAAGCCGAAACCGATGTAGAGTGGGCTACCGTATCGCCCCGTTCGGGTAATGCAGGTGAAGTGAAAATTTCGCTGATTGCGAAGGAATCCAATAATACCGGTCTGGATCGCTCCGGAGTACTGAAACTGACCGGAGCCAACGGAACTCCCGTAGAAATTGCTTTCACCCAGTTTACTTCGGATGTTGTCCTCTTGAAACAGGCCAAATTTGATGTGCCCTGCGAAGGACAGGACCTGGCACTGGAATTTGCTACAAACGTGGATGGTAAGTACAAACTGATGGTTTATTCTGATGTCGGTAGTTGGATTAAGCCTATCAAGGCACCCGAATCGCGTGCTTTGACCGAAGGAACTTTCGAAATTCGGGTACTTCCCAACGAGACACGTGATGTACGCGAAGCTACCTTCCAGATATATATCGTTGACAAGAACAACACAGACAATGTGTTGATGGAATCAGAAAAAATCTATATCCGTCAGGAAGGTGAGCCGGTAGAAACTTCGACCGATTATTCGGCTGACAAGCAGGTAAAAGTATTGCAGTCACACTCGAAAGGCAATGGTGTACCTATCGTCATCATGGGTGATGGCTTTGTGGATAAAGAAATTGCCGAAGGCTACTACGATCAGGTGATGGACAAGGCTGTGGAAAACCTCTTTACGGAGGAGCCTTTGCGCTCGTTGCGCGAATATTTTGACATCTGGTCGGTGACGGCTGTTTCCAAGAACAATGCTTTTGGTGAAGGCTACAGCACCGTTTTCGAATCGGTACTCGCAGGAAACGGTAGTTCGGCCATCTCTGGAAACATGGAGAAAGTTCTCGAATATGCTTCTGTAGTTGACGAGCTGAAAAACCTGGAAAAGATGGAAGAGACTTTGGCGATTGTGTTGCTTAACACCAGTGTGTATGCCGGTACTACTAACATCGGTTATCGGTTGAACGGCGACGAAATGTCTGAGCTTGCCATTGCTTACTGTCCGGTGATAGAGAATCTGGAAAGCGAAACTTTCCGCCAGGTACTTTGCCACGAGAGTATGGGACATGGTCTGGCTAAGCTGCTCGACGAGTATTCTTACCAGACAATGGGCGAAATACCATTGACACAGGTCAGTGCGTATCGTGAGTTCCAGTCCTATGGATGGGCTATGAACGTAGACTTTACCGGCGACAAGGACAAGATTCTTTGGAAGCACTTCCTTCAGGATCCCCGTTATCAGGGAGTGGATGCCTTTGGTGAAGAGCTGGGCGCATACGAAGGTGCCTGCACCTACTGGACTGGCGCATGGCGTCCGACCAACGAAAGCATGATGCGTAATAACATCAATGGCTTTAACGCTCCTTCACGCGAAGCCATCTATAAGCGTGTCATGTCTACCGCCTATGGCGATTCGTGGACGTACGATTACGAAACGTTTGTAGAGTTCGACCAGGCTCACTTACCGCAACCGATGACACGTAGCGCAGCCAGCGTGAAACCGCTGAAGCCGCTGCCTGCTCCGCGCTTTGTGAACAAGACGGTCTGGATAAACTAAACAGAACTCAGGTATATTAATTGAAGAAGAGAAGGGTGTGCATTGAAATATGCATGCCCTTTTTCTTTCTGGCATTGAAAACTTCTTTATCTTTGCCGGGTGTGCATATTGTATTTTCTTTTTGTATATGAAGAATTTTGTTTTCTTGTTGGTAGGGCTTTGGGGCCTGATACTTCCTGCTCTGGCCTGTACTTCTGCTGTTGTGTCGGGACGTGCTACGCCCGACGGACGCCCTTTGCTGTGGAAACACCGTGATACGGATTTCCTGAAGAATCATGTAGAGTTTGTCCGTGGGGAGAAGTTCGACTTCATTGCTGTGGTAAACAGTGAGGATTTCCACCGGAAGCGGGAGGCGTGGATCGGTACCAATTCGGCGGGATTTGCATTGATGAATACACAGAGTTATAATCTGGTAGAGGTGAAGGACGGTGAGGAGCGCGGTGAGGCTAACGGACGTGCCATTTACCGGGCATTGGAAATTTGTGCTACGGTGGATGATTTTCGTCACTATCTTGATACACTTGCAAAGCCCAGCAGGATAGAAGCCAATTTCGGCGTAATCGATGCACAGGGCGGAGCGATGATGTTCGAGGTGGATTACTATACGTATAAGATATACGATGCCAATGATCCCGAGGTGGCACCAGCGGGTTATGTAGCCCGTACCAACTTTTCTGTTTCGGGACAGTACGGACCGGGAGCAGGCGTGGTGCGTTATCAGGAAGCAGTCCGCGTGCTTGATCCCTTGGCTGCCAGTCATTCGGTTACTCCCCGGCGTATATTCAACGACCTGGCACGTTCGTTCCACAACTGTGTGTTGGGCATCGACTTGTGCCGTCCGCCTTTTACGGAGGCAGGAGCTTCGGGATGGTTTGTCGATCAGGATTTCATCTCGCGCAGCAGCACTTCGTGTTCGGTGGTGGTGCAGGGAGTGAAACCGGATGAGTCAGCCTCATTAACCACCATGTGGACTGTGTTGGGTTATCCGCCTACGGGTGTAGCCGTTCCGTTGTGGGTAGACGAAACATTGCCACCGATGGTTTGCATGGACAATAGTCTGGGTACTTCACCTCTGTCTTATGAATCGTTGCAGCTGAAGGATAAAGTATTCAGCCTGAAGGTTGGCATGGGCAGCGAACGCTACATGCACTGGGCGTTGCTATACAACGAAAAAGGAGATGGCTATATGCAACGGCTGGCTCCTGTAGAGGAGGAGAACTTCCGGCTGGCGGAGTCTTTGTTGGAGCAGTGGCGACGCAAAAACAAGGTGGAGCGGGAAGAGATGCAAGCTCTCTATCGCAAGTTGGGCAAGTCGATGGATTTAGTAAACAAGTTGACGAGGCTATAGGCCACAAGGCTTTTTTAAACTCATCACCTCGTCCTCCTCGTTAACTTGTTCCCTCGTTAACTTGTCACTTCATCATCTGTGAACGAAGATATGCCAGTATCTCCGTTTCCTGTTCGGGATGAAACCAGCGGATATCCGTGTCGCGCTTGAACCAGGTCATCTGTTTGCGGGAGTAGATGCGGGAATTCTGCTTGATTTTCTCTACGGCAAAGTCCAGTGTCCATTCGCCGTCCAGGTACTTGAAAAGTTCTTTGTAGCCCACGGTGTTCAGCGAGTTGTAGTCCTTATGGGCATAGACGCTGCGGGCTTCTTCCAGCAGTCCGTCGGCCATCATCTGGTCGACACGGCGGTTGATGCGGTCGTAGAGTTCTTCACGATCCCGGGTCAGACCCACCTTGACAATGCGGAAGGGACGTTGTTTAGTCTGCCGGGTGCGGAAGGAAGTATAAGTCTTGCCCGTCATGTAGCAGATTTCGAGGGCGTGGATGACACGTTTGGGATTCTTCAGATCTACAATCTGATAGTATTCGGGATCGAGCAGACGAAGCTCGGCACACAGACGTTCGAGGCCTTCTTCTTCGTAGCGGCGCAGCATCAGCGAGCGCGTTTCGCTGTCGACGGTAGGAATGTCATCGATGCCTTTGCAGACGGCGTCGACATACATCATGGAACCTCCAGTCAACACTACGGCATCTTTTTCCTTGAACAGGGTTTCGAGCAGTTTTATGACTTCGGCTTCGTATTGAGCGGCACTGTAGTAGTCGGTCAGTCCCAGTGTACCCACAAAATAGTGTTTCACCCGTTGTAGCTGTTCTTCGGTGGGGGCTGCTGTGCCGATTTTCAGGTCGGCATACAGTTGCCGTGAGTCGGCCGAAATGATGCATGTGTTGAACGCTTCGGCCAGCCGGAGACTAAGTTCCGTCTTGCCAACACCGGTAGGTCCTATGAGTACAATGAGGGTCAAGGGAAATGAAAAAATGAAGAATGAAGAATTAAGAATGAAAATGAAGAATAAAGAATGAAGAATTGCAGCTTGTGGATAAATTCTTCATTCATCCGCAAAGCAGAAATTCTTCATTCTTCATTTTTTTAGTATCTGTCTTCGTCGTAAGGATTGCCTCCTCCGCCTTCGTCGAAGCCACCAAAACCATCTTTGTCGAAGTCTTCCATGTCGAAGTCCTGATCGCCATAGAAGTTCTCGTCGAGGTCGAGGGCAGCACTGTTCTTGGCTTCGAACTCGTTGAAGTCGATAGTCTGTTTGGGTGCATCGCCTTCGCTCTTGGTACATTTGGCACCTTTAATGGTCTTGCCGGTGATGATTTCAGTAAGTTCGATGAAGAAGCAACGTTCGGTCATGTAGTCGAATACGTACAGCAGTTTCTGCTTTTCGTCTTCTACCAGTTCGCTGATGCGGGTGTCCTTCATCACCCAGCTGTCTATTTCCGGATTGTCATCCATTTCTTCCAAGGTGACTTCCTTTTCCTTTTCCCAGTCTTCATCGCAGATAAAGAACGAGGTCATCTGGTCGTTGGTATATCCGGTCGATTTCAATATTGCTTCGTGGAAGTCGTAGAAAGTTGCTTCCGGGTCAATCTGTATTTCTCTGACAAAGTCCTCCACCTCATCGGAGATGATAGTAAATCTGTAGATCATAATAGGTACTTGTTATTATTTTCCGCCGGGGATGATGCCGCGGGCTGATTCGCGTATAAAGGTTACGATGTAATTGATTTCGGGTGTCATTTCCATTTCCTCCTCGATCTTCTTCAGGGCATCGGTGGTATTCAGTCCGCTCTGATAGATGATGCGGTAGGCATTGTGGATCTGTTCGATGGTTTCGTTCGAGAAACCGCGACGACGCAGGCCTACAATGTTCAAGCCTGCATAGCAGATAGGCTCACGACCGGCAATGATGTAAGGAGGAATGTCCTTGCTGAAACGGCATCCGCCTTGTATCATTCCATATCCGCCTACACGGCAGAACTGGTGCATCAGTACGTTGGCGCTGATGATGGAGTTGTCGTCAATGATTATCTCACCGGCCATCTTGGTAGAGTTTCCGATGATACAGCCGTTTCCGATGATGGAATCATGGGCAACGTGTACTCCTTCCATTAGCAGGTTGTTACTGCCTACAACAGTCTTTCCTTTGGCTGCTGTACCACGGTTAATGGTTACGTTTTCGCGGATCAGGTTGTTGTCTCCGATTTCGGCTGTCGTTTCTTCGCCTCTGAATTTCAAATCTTGAGGGACTGCACCAATCACGGCTCCCGGGAAAATGGTATTTCCGTTGCCGATGCGGCTTCCGTACATAATGTTGGCATTGGCCATAATTTTGTTATTATCGCCGATTACCACATTCTTGTCGATGAATACGAAAGGGGCAATCTCTACGTTTTCCCCGATTTTTGCTTCGGGATGGATATACGCTAAGGGACTGATCATAATATGAATGAAGAATTAAGAATAAAGAATGAAGATTTCTGTTTGCACACCGGAACATGTCACAATAGATTCTTCATTCTTCATTCTCCATTATTAATTTTATTTGTTCTTTACTATTTGCGCCATGAATTCGGCTTCGCAAACTACCTTTTCTCCAACAAATACATATCCTTTCATGGTCGAAACACCACGACGGATGGGGGCCAACAGCTCTACACGGAATATCAGTGTGTCGCCGGGTACAACTTTCTGACGGAATTTTACACCGTCTATTTTCATAAAATAAGTAGAGTAGCGTTCTGGTTCATCTACCGAGTTCAATACCAGCAGACCACCAGTCTGTGCCATTGCTTCTATCTGCAGCACACCCGGCATGACGGGTTCTTGCGGAAAGTGACCCTGGAAGAACGGTTCGTTGGAGGTCACATTCTTTACACCTACAATGTAATTGGCACCGATTTCGATCACTTTGTCCACCAGTTGCATGGGGTAGCGGTGAGGCAAAAGTTCGCGAATGCGGTTTACGTCCATGATGGGAGCGCGGTTGCAGTCGTATGAAGGTGCCTGAATTTCGTGCAGGCGGATCTCTTTACGCATCTGGCGGGCAAACTTGTTGTTGATGGTATGTCCCGGACGGGTAGCGATGATACGTCCTTTGATGGGCTTTCCGATCAAGGCCAGGTCACCGATGACGTCGAGCAATTTATGGCGTGCACATTCGTTGGGCCACACCAGCGGTTTGTGGTTGATGTATCCTAGCTGTTTGGCATCCATGTGAGGAACTCCCATTACATCGGCCAGTTTGTCGAAGCTTTCCTGTGACATTTCGCGTTCGTAGATGACAATGGCGTTGTCCAGGTCGCCTCCTTTGATGAGGCCTGCCTGAAGCAGCGGCTCAATTTCGCGTACGAAGACAAAAGTACGGCTGGCAGCCACTTCGTCTTTGAATTTGGCCATGTCTTCGAGGGTAGCAAACTGGTTGGGAAGGATGTTCGAGTCGTATGAAACCAGGACGTTCAGACTGAAGTTTTCGTCCGGCAATACGATGATGGACGAACCGGTGGCTTCATCGCGGAATTCAATCTTGGATTTGATGATATAGAAATCCTTCACGGCATTTTGTTCGACGGTGCCGACCCGTTCTATTTCGTTGACGTAGTATTGCGAACTGCCGTCCAGAATCGGAAATTCAGGACCGTTCACTTGTATCAGACAGTTGTCTATCCCCAATGCGTAGAGGGCTGCCATACCATGTTCGATGGTGCTGACTTTTACTCCGTTTTTGGAAAGTACAGTACCACGTGTGGTCTCTGTTACGTTGTCGGCTACAGCATCAATAACGGGTTGTCCTTCCATGTCGATGCGTTGGATTTTGTACCCGTGATTGTCTGGGGCCGGATTGAAAGTAACAGTCAGGTCAAGTCCCGTATGAAGTCCTTTTCCGCTGAGCGAAAAACTGTCTTTCAGAGTCTTTTGTTTCAACATGAGTTACTTATTTAATTGTTGTTTCAATTCATTGAGTTCTTTGCGGAGTGCATTCAGTTCGAAATACATATCCGGCAGTTTGCGGAATACAGCCTGTGCCTTGAAGTAAGGTTTCAGTTCCATGGGAGGCGTACCTATCAGTCGGCTACCGTCTTTCAGGTTGCCGGGGACACCCGACTGGGCACCTAAATCTACCTTATTGCCGATATGAATGTGTCCGGCAATTCCTACCTGGCCACCGAACATACACCATTCACCCACTTTGGTGGAGCCGGCGATGCCTACCTGGGCTGCCATAACGGTGTGCGATCCGATCTCGTCGTTGTGGGCTATCTGAACCAGATTGTCGAGCTTTACGCCACGGTGTACGATTGTTGCTCCCATCGTGGCACGGTCTACACACGTATTAGCGCCAATTTCTACGTCGTCTTCCAGGATAGTGATACCGATTTGTGGTATTTTTTCATAACCTTCGGGAGTCGGTGCAAAACCGAAGCCGTCGGCTCCGATGACGCAACCTGCGTGCAAGATGCAGCGATTGCCTACCCGGCAGTCGTGATAGACTGTGACGTTGGGATAGAGGATACAGTCACTGCCTACCTTGGCTCCGGCACTGACGGTAGCATGCGGATGGACGGCGGTGTTGTCTCCAATTTCCGCGTAGTCGCCTATGTAGGCAAAGGGACCGATGTAGACGTTTTGTCCGACCTTGGCGGTGGGTGCGATATAAGCCAGCGAGTCGATTCCTGTCAGTTTGGGCTTGCTCTGTTCGTAGAGTGTAAGCAGCTTGGCAAGGCTCTCGTAGGCATTATCTACCTTTATCAGAGTGGCTTTGATGTCATGCTCGGGTACGAAGTCTTTGTTCACCAGAATGATACTGGCTTTCGATTCGTAGATGTAAGGAGTGTACTTGGGATTGGATAAAAAAGAAATGGCTCCCGGTATACCTTCTTCAATTTTGGCAAAGGTATGTACGGTTGCGTTTTCGTCTCCTACAATTTCTCCCTGTATGTAGGCAGCTATTTGTTTGGCTGAAAATTCCATGTTTTCTTCTTGCTAAATGGTTTTCAAAACACAAATAACGGACTTTTTTTTTATATTTCCTTGTCCTTGGGTGAATATTTTATACTTACTTATGTGCCCGAATGTAGCAAAGGTAGTATTTTTTTACCTTTTTCGAGAGCAGGGAAATGTTGAGCATATCCGAAGCTTCGGCAATGTTTTTGATGGTGCCGTCCTTATAAACAATGTCGATGCTGTCATCGGCCGGGTCGTACATGTTTTTTTCGATGCCTGGCGTTGAGATGAAATAGGTGGCTTCTTCGGACGTCACTCCCAACATTTCGCTGATCTGTCGGGTCAGTTCGGCTTTCCGCTCTTCGGTAGCCGGTTCGGATGATATTTCTACCTTGAACAGGCGGCGGTTTACCATGCCTGCACTGAGGGTAGACAGCACTTTATCCGGATGGTTGCACCATACTTTCAGTGATGTCCAGATGTCGTTGTCGTCCAGTTGGATGAAGTTTTCCAAACATTCGGGCCGACTGTAGAAGATGTCGCGGTTGATGTCGTTGTAAAGGAAGAAGCGCAGTGCGGGCGAAGCAAATACTTCGGTGCCTTTGGCAGCCAGCTCCTTGGCACGCAGCAGTGCGGCAATGAGCATTCGCTCGTAGGCCACGGATGCCTTATGCAGATATACCTGCCAGTACATCAGGCGGCGTGCCATGAGAAAGTTTTCGATGGAGTAGATGCCTTTCTCCTCGACGACCAGGTGGTCGTCCTTTACATCGAGCATCTTGATGATGCGGGCTGAACCGATGTTGCCTTCGGTTACGCCTGTGTAAAAGCTGTCGCGTCGCAGGTAGTCCAGGCGGTCCATGTCGAGCTGACCGCTGACCAGCTGGTGGAGGAAACGTTTGGGATACTCGTCCTTGAATATCTGGATGGCCAGTGTGAGCTGTCCGTTCATTTCGTGGTTGATGCGTTCCATCAGCAACAGGGAGATGTCTTCGTGCGAGACACCACGGACGATGGTGTCCTCCAGCACATGCGAGAAGGGCCCGTGGCCGATGTCGTGCATCAGGATGGCTGCCTTGACGGATTCGGCTTCGCTGTCGAAGATGAAGTTTCCCTTGGCCGTCAGGTGCTGGATGGCTTCGGTCATCAGGTAGTAGGCTCCGAGTGAATGCTGGAAGCGCGTGTGCTGTGCGCCGGGGTAAACCACGGACGAGAGGCCGAGCTGGCGGATGCGTGTCAGGCGTTGTAGCAAGGGGTGGCACACGAGGTCGTAGAGCAACCCCTTGGGTATGTTGATGAATCCGAAGACGGGATCATTGATGATTTTGCGTTCGTAGCTCATGGTTAATTCTGCTTTTTTGCAAAGTTATTTTTTTTATCGGAGACAGCAAATGCGGACAGGGGCATGCTGCCGTTTAGTTTTTCTCGGTTCAGTAGCTTTAAACTCCCGGTTTAGTAGCTTTAAACTCTCAGTTTAATAGCTTTAAATTGCCAGTTTATTAGTAGTAAACTGTCAGTTTATTACGGATAAACTGGAATAAACTGCTTACCTTTTTATTACCAGTGTACTGTTTCGATGTAGCTGTCGAAGACTGGGACTGTATTCAGCCCGGCTTGTCGGAATACGTTGGCTATGGCCTGTTGCTCATGGGGTGTGATGAGCCGTTCGCCTTTTCGGCTTTGGAAATAATAGCTTCGGCAGGAAAAACAGGCCATGATACCTCGTCGCATGTCCGCTTCCAGCCGGTGTGGAATGTCGTCGAACAGTTTCGTCATGCCTCGTGCAAAGCGTACGGGCGTATTGTCGCGATAGTATTCGCATCCTTCCTTGGCTGCTGCCTGCCAGGCAGGGTGAACGATGCGGATAGAACCGGGCTTACCGGCTGTTCCGGCTTTAGGTAACTGGCGGTAGGCTATGGCACGCAGGCAGTGCTGTGCACGGGGACATATCTCGTCGGAGGCGGGGCAATAGGTGTAGTCTTTGGGAAAGTTTTCCATATCCGGCGTTGAAGCGGCGATGGGATTGCTCTTGTTATTCATAGTCCGATGTCATTTTTTTAATGTTTATGGTCAAAGGTAAAATATTTTATGCAGATAAGCAAGCAGATGATAAAAAAGGATGCAGAAGAAAACCGTACTTTACAAACCGTAATCCCTGTCATTTCTTCCGTAATCCGTATACAAACACCCGACATGGCTTGCCGTATCTTTGCATCTGAATACTAATGCGTAAAGCCATGAAGAAAAAGATGTATCTGATGATTCCCTTCCTTCTGTTGCTTCCTTGGACAACGGAAGCGTGCAGCGATGAACCTGAACTGGACACTACCCCTGTAATGCCCGAACAGCCGAGCTTGCCGGGAGGGGAAGAATCGGACAATGAAAATGGAGGAGAAAATATGGAAACTCGTACAATCAGATTGAAAATCAGCGGGAAAACTTTTACCGCAACGCTGGTCGATAATTCTTCGACCCAGGCTCTGAAGGCACTGCTTGCCAAAGGTGATCTTGCCATTCGGATGGAAGACTATGCACGGATGGAGAAAGTAGGACCGATAGGCACTACCTTGCCGCGCAACGATGAACAGATTTCGACCGGACCGGGCGACCTGATTCTGTATCAGGGCCGCTATTTCGTCATCTACTACGGACGTAACAACTATTCGCTCACCCGCCTCGGAAAGATTGACAATGTGACGGAAAGTGAACTGAAAGATGTTTTGGGCGGCGGTGATGTCACTGTTACACTTTCTTTGGGTGAAAGCAACTGAATGGATAATATATTATAGGTATATCGATATGGTGAACGGACAGAAAAAACTTTCGTGTCTGCTGGCGGCATTCCTGCTGGCAGGCTTTACCGCAGTAAGTGCGGAAACTACAACAGATAAGTATAACTTTTCAAACGAAAATGATATGGAAAAACTGGAACTGACCAACGAGTGGGACAAGGTGTTCCCGCAGAGCGACAAAGTGAATCATAGTAAAGTGACCTTCCACAACCGTTACGGCATCACGCTTGCGGCCGACCTCTACGTGCCGAAGAACGCATCGGGCAAACTGGCGGCCATTGCCGTGAGCGGACCCTTCGGAGCCGTCAAGGAGCAGTCGTCCGGCCTCTATGCACAGACACTGGCCGAGCGCGGCTTTCTGACTATCGCTTTCGACCCCTCGTTTACGGGCGAGAGTGGAGGCCAGCCCCGCTATGTGGCTTCGCCCGACATCAATACGGAAGACTTCTGTGCGGCAGTGGATTATCTTTCAACTCGCGACGATGTAGATCCCGAGCGTATCGGCATCCTTGGCATTTGCGGTTGGGGAGGCATGGCCTTGAACGCCGCCGCCATCGACACGCGCATCAAGGCGACGGTCACCTCGACCATGTACGACATGAGCCGCGTCACGGCCAACGGTTACTTCGACTCAATGAATGCTGACCAGCGATACGAACTTCGCCGCCAGCTCAACGCACAGCGCACAGTGGATTACCGTAATGGTTCGTACGAACGTGCCGGTGGTGTCGTTGACCCGCTGCCTGCCGACGCGCCCCAGTTTGTGAAAGACTATTACGCCTACTACAAGACCCCGCGCGGCTACCACAAGCGTTCGCTCAACTCGAACAACGGTTGGAACAAGACTTCTTCCCTGTCGTTCCTCAACATGCCCATCCTGACCTACAGCAACGAGATACGCAGCGCCGTCCTGATGATTCACGGTGAGAAAGCGCATTCGTGCTACTTCAGTCGGGATGCGTTCAAGAAACTGACAGGCGATAATAAGGAACTTCTCATCATCCCCGGTGCCAATCACACCGACTTGTACGACAATCTGAAGGTGATTCCTTTCGACAAGATTGAGAGTTTCTTCAGGGAGTATCTGTAATTCTTTAGTAGACAAGGGACAAGTTAACAAGGCCACAAGGATATTTTTCCTTGCAGTTTATAACCTTGTTAACTTATCCCTTGTTAACTTGTCAACTTGTCCACTCGTCAACTAAGAATAGCCTTCAGCTGTTCGGCCATCTGTGCCTGCACTTCCTGTGCGGCCTTGCGGCTGGCGGCGGCGAAGTTCTCCGTCTTGTCCACGTAGATGATGCCACGGCTGGAGTTGACGATGAGTCCGCATTCCTTCGTCATGCCATATTTGCACACTTCTTCCAGCGATCCGCCCTGAGCACCTACACCCGGTACGAGCAGGAAGTGATTGGGAACGACTTTGCGGATATCCTCGAACATGCGGCCTTGCGTAGCACCTACCACGTACATCATGTTCTCGTCGTTAGCCCATTCCTGGCTCTTGCGAAGTACTTTTTCGAACAGACGTTCGCCATCCTTATCTTCCGTCAGCTGGAAGTCGTGCGAACCTTTGTTGCTGGTCAGCGCCAACAGGATGACCCACTTGCCTTCGTACGTCAGGAACGGTGTCACGCTGTCTTCGCCCATGTAAGGAGCTACGGTCACGGAGTCGATGTCCAGTTCTTCGAAGAAGGTACGGGCATACATGGCTGACGTATTACCAATATCGCCACGTTTGGCATCGGCGATGATGAACTGGTCGGGATAGTTCTGCTTGATGTAGTTCACCGTCTTTTCGAAAGCGATCCATCCCTTCACGCCCATGCTCTCGTAGAAAGCCAGGTTGGGTTTGTAGGCGATGCAAAGATCGGCAGTAGCGTCGATAATGGCTTTGTTGAAAGCAAAGATGGGGTCTTCTTCTTTCAGCAGATGTTCGGGAATTTTCTTGATGTCCGTGTCGAGTCCTACGCAGAGGAACGACTGTTTCTTCTTGATGTTTTCAAAGAGTTGTTGCTTGTTCATGTCTTTTTATAGTTATGAGCTACAAGCTACGAGCTACAAGTGTCGTAGTGTTGTTGCTCAGGTTTGTTTATAGTTATGAGCTACAAGCTACGAGCTACAAGTGTCGTAGTGTTGTTGCTCAGGTTTG
>NZ_JAULLJ010000053.1:0-14819 GCF_030518095.1 Bacteroides sp. ET489 | reverse complement strand
TTTGGTCAATTCGAAAAAACGAGAGACAGCGAATAAGATTTCGTTGAAATAATATAACTCTTATCTTATCTATAACAGGTTATATCTGATAAATCTATCGGATATGACCTGTTTTTATGTTTGCTTTATCTGACAGAATCGCTATCTTTGAAGAAAATTGAGTCTTTAAATGAATAACTACAGCTATGATAAAAATATATGGAATGGAAACTTGTCCGGATTGTACGTATGTAGAAGAACAAGTAAAAGGTAATAACCAATATGAAGTCATCGATATTGGTCAACACGTAAGAGATTTGAAAGCATTCTTGAGACTACGGGATCATCATCCGGCCTTTAATGAAGCCAAAAGTGTTGGAGCCGTTGGAATTCCTTGCTTTGTATTGGAAGACGGTACGGTTACTTTGAGTCCAGAAGATGCCGGATTACGTTCACGTCCTATCAATGAAGGAGCAACATGTAATATTGACGGAAGCGGTTGTTGATTATGGCACAGAAAATTCTTTTCCTTCACGGTTTCTTTGCATCAGGTACATGTATCCCAGCTCTTGCCTTGAAAGAATATTTCAGCGGTAAGGCAACAGTTTTGAGTCCAGACTTACCCCTGCATCCACAGGAAGCTCTCGACTTTATCCAAAGATTGTGCAACCAAGAACAACCTGATATATTGGTAGGAAACAGTAATGGCTCGTTTTTGGCACAGATAGTAGCATCTAAAAACAATATCCCTGCTTTACTCGGAAATCCTCATTTCGAAATGACACGCTTCCTGATGGAACGTATTGGTTCGCATGAATACAAATCACCACGAGCTAACGGAAATCAGCAGCTTGTCATTAACCAAATATTGATTGATGAATTCGCAGAACTTCAACAGCATCAATGGGACAATTGTCAGGTAGCTAACCAAGAAAATATATGGGGAATATTTGGTGAGAATGACCATCTGGCACACTTTGAGCCTTTATTTTTAATGCATTATAAATATTCATACCACTTTCCTGGCGGTCATACTCCAACAGCTGAAGAAGTACAAAAGTATTATGCGCCATTAGCGGAACGATTATTGGAATTATAGCATAACTTATCATATAATATAGAAAGGATACCACTTTTGTTTATTATATGATAAGTTATAAATTCATGTCTTACATTCAATCCCATAAATTAATCCGCCCCTATTCCATCTGAACACTTCATACTTTCCAATAATAATCAAACTATTTATGACAATTAGTGACGTTTGATGAAGTCTGATGTCACTCTTGTCATTTTCTGATAATACATAATCAGTAAACATTACCTTTGCTTACGAACAGTTAAACATATGGCTTATGTATTTGAAGAAATTTGAATATTATATTTTAGATTCTAGTGTAGCTGGAACATTACTTCTTATAGCACTTGCTATACGCATTGAAGCAGTCAATGCAGGCTTTGATCAATTCAGCTCAAATATTATCTTTATATCGGTCTTTATAATATCTACAGGATTATATATATCAATGCAAATTGCATTATACGAGATAATTATATATTTATGTCATCATAGCAAATCTTTATCTATCCATGAACATCTTAATGATTCTGTGATTGCACCAGAACAAGCATTTATGGAATATGAAAAACTCCGATCGAATACTATTATAGAACAGAAACGTACGAACGATAAAAAGCTAGAGTTAGTACATATATACATCCATCAAACGATGGCTGCTTATACAAGCCAAGAAAATCTGCAGCGCCTCTGTGCTTATATTTCAGATTTCTTTCAGGATAAAACTGCTATCGATATTATTCCTATAAAAGTAGATTCAAAATTGAAAGCTATAGATGTTATGCATTTGGGTTGGAACATAGGTAAAGCATTAGGTAAACGACGTTCTTATACAGCAGAGTTCATTAAAAAAGTATTTGCTGATACCATGAAAGAAAATGAAATCAACACGATAATCAAAAAGATGTCTCACTCAGAAACAGAATGCTTGATTAAATTAAATCCAGATATAATTCAATAAATCAGACTTTATATTCATAAATACTGCATGAACAAGTATCAATCCTAAAAAGCAAAAACAGATAGTATGACAAAAGAACCTATCACATTCGACAAACTTCCGCAGGCTGTAAGCTATTTAACAGAACAAGTGGAGAAGATTTACCAATTAGTTGAAACCCTACAACCACAGAGACTTGATCATCAGCATCAACTAATTGACATAGATAAGGCTAGCATACTTATCCAAAAATCAAAACCGACAATATATAGACTTGCTCGTACAGGTCTCATCCCAACCTATAAACGTGGTAAAAAATTATATTTCTATGAGGACGAACTCCTTAAATGGATAGAGGCCGGCAAAAAACAAAGCCAACCTCTATCCTATCAGGAACAATCCGCACAAATACTTCGTGGGATGAAACGTAAACCTAGAAATGGAGTTAATATATGATTTATAAAAAATAAGAAGTAAATTATAAAAGATATACTGTAATTTTTGAAACAAAAGTACGAGTATAGGTATTTTCCTTTTCTTCTCACAATTTAAAAACTTGAAAAATGCTATATACTAATATTAACATCACCATTAATATCTGTTCTATAAAGATTATGATTACATAAAGAAAGTAGATAAGAAAGCATATTCCTACTAGGATGTCCATAAATGTTTTTTGCTCCAACAGAAATTACAACTTCTGTTGTTGGATTAGAATATACCCTATGTTTTGTAATGACACTGTCCAAAATTTTGTGTAAATGGGAACAGGATTCAGCTGTAAGTTTGTTCTTATATCTGGATTCTGTTTTCAAAAATAAGCATAAATTGATTCATAATCAAGCCCCAGTTATGAATCGGCTGTGTCCATTTCTTCTCAATCTCCATAAGTGAAAGATACACGGTCTTTTTTACGGCATCATCCGAAGGGAATGAAAGCTTTGATTTGGTGTACTTTCTGATTTTTCCGTTCAGGTTTTCAATGAGATTTGTAGTATAGATTATTTTCCTGATTTCCAGCGGGAACTGGAAGAAAACAGTCAGGTCATCCCAGTTGTTTCTCCATGAAAGTATGGCATATGGATACTTTCCTCCCCATTTCTTTTCCAGGTTGTCAAGTTCCGTGGCCGCAACCTCCTTATTGGGTGCATTATAGATATTCTTCATATCCGCCGTAAACTCTTTCTTGTCCTTGTAAACGACATATTTACAGGAGTTTCTGATCTGATGCACCACACAGATTTGGGTGGATGACTGAGGGAATACAGTACGGATGGTATCCGTAAATCCATTCAGGTTATCGGTACAGGTAATCAGTACATCCTGTACTCCACGTGCCTTTAAATCGGTCAGGACGCCCATCCAGAAAGAAGAACTTTCCGATTTGCCGACCCACATGCCAAGAACCTCCTTCAAGCCGTTCTGTTTCAGTCCGACACAAAGGTAAACGGTCTTGTTTATAATCTTGCCGTTATCCCGTACCTTGAAGACAATGCCGTCCATCCAGACTATCAGATAAACAGGATCCAGAGGGCGGTTCTGCCACTCTTGGGCTGCCTGGTTTACCTTGTTTTGTAATGATGGAAATGGCCGATGTAGAGAGCTCTATTTCATAAATCTCACGCATCTCTTCTTCTATATCAGAAACACTCATTCCTTTGGCGTATAAGGAGATAACAAGCTTTTCTATCGAAAGTCCACGGCTTTCATGTTTGGGCACGGCTATCGGCTCAAACTGGCCGTTACGATCACGGGGTATAGAGATGACAGCTTCTCCATGCTCGGTCTGGATTTTCTTCGGATAGCTGCCATTACGTGAATTACCACTGTTATTACCGGTCACAGAATTCTTTTCATACCCCAAATGAGCATCCATTTCGCCTTCAAGCATCTTTTCCAATACCTGGGCATGCAACTGCTTCAGGAACTTGCTTACATCGGCTTCTGTCTTGAACTGGCTAAGGAACTCCTTGCTTAACATCTCATCAGGCACTACTTGATTCTTTTCTTTCATAATCTTCTTCATTTTGCAAATGTATAAAATAAAAAATACGAGACTCTTTTCTGAATCCCGTATTTCTATTTACACAAAATATTTTATAGTGCCTTTGTAATGTTTTCCCCTCCATGATGTGGAGCTATAAGAACATGCTTTTTTGTTATTAAATTTTGCTGTAGTTCTTGATCATAAATATTTTTTGCTTGTATTAACCTAACATCACCTGTAAAGTTTACACTTTTCTGAATGCCCTTAACAAATATACATAGCCCACAATAATTGATATTAGTACTTTTTTCACCTCTATAAATAGATACATTTCCGACTCTTTTCCAAAGATGCATTGTAATACCATTGGTACGATAAGCTGGTTGTATACAAAATACATTTTTATCACCTAATGCTGTACGAACTTTATTATAAACATTATGAGACGTCACAGATCTCATTACATCAATACATATAAATTTATTAAAGCAATCCTTTATTGTCTGCTGATCTGCATATCTTAAGCAATGGATATGATCCATATCCCAATGAGATATTATTAATATAGGCTTATCTCGTTTTAATATTTCTCTTCTAAACTCAAATATTGCTCGCACCTCATCTTTTTTTGCATCATTTTTTGCACCAATATCATAAACTAATTTGATGATATCTCCTTCCAATATTTCATTCCAATTAGCTTGATTAACATCACGAACGTTTAGTGTTAAATCGACATTAGATAGACCTTGTATCATTAAATCATTAGGTTCCGGAGTATTATGTATAATATGGATAAGTTCCTTCTGGTCTAATGGTTCATGAGATTGTAATAATTCTTCCGTTTCGGTGCTTGGTGTTGGCATTTTTTCACAATTATATGTTCGCCCTATGAATAATGACTCCTGATTTTGAATAAAACTAATATTATTAATCAATGAAAGATTTAGTTTATAATAACATCCAGAACGTAATCGCTTATTTGTTTTTACTTTACAAAGTTCCAGATATGTATTTATTTCACCAAAGTTCTGATTGCGTTCATTTGATTGAATAAAAAGTTTTAAATCTTTTGTTTGTCGAAAATCTACATATGCATTATATACCCCAACATCTTGTTTTTTCAGAAAATCTAGATATACAATACATTCGTTATTATAAAATTGAATCATTTTTAATTGAATATTTACAATTTATTTTACTAAAAAGATAAATACAACAATATTGGGCATTGAAATTATTTTTAAATAAAAATAATTTATAATTTAGGCTTATCATTCGTAATGCCAGATATATAATTTAGAATTTTTGGTAAATCATCAAAGTTATTAAACCAGATCACATTTAAACCAAAATCTGACATCATATATTCCATTTCATTCCAATGTTCCTCATTTACCTCCTTGGATGCTTCTCCTTTTAATGGCGTTTTCTTCAGAAATACATAATGAGGTAATTTTTCTATTTGATCTGAATCTTTATCTTTTTCTCGTGCCAACTCTAAAAGACGTCTCTGATTTGGATCTGTCATAGAAAAACCTATAAAAAAGCAGGTAGATGTATATAACGCATTTAACTGAACAACATTTGCCCAATTGTGGGGATTACTATATAGAGCATGATAATCCTTTTCACTTAAAACGGAATTCGATGGCTTTGTATTATCTCTTGAGATCATTCCATGAACGTGATATATCGGAATTTGATTTATCCTAGGAATTGTATTATCAGACACAGAATAAAATCCTTTTTTATTTAATAATTCATCTAAAAGGTCATCAAAATTATATGTAATAATTTGTGCCGGTTTTTTACGTCTAACTGCTTTTGATACAGCTTCTATAAGTGTAGACTTATATTTTTTCCTTTTATACAATACATTACGAATACGATCTATGAATATTTGCTTTTTTTCATCTTCCGTTCTGCTATTATCTTTAAGATAACCATCAGAAGCATATCTGCCTGTTATTATACTTGAATATCCCAATGCAGAAGATATTGATTCTGAATTTGCACTATTAATATACTTATAAGGTGTATGATTTTCTTGATTTAACAATGCTTCTAATAGTTCTGACCAACTTGGTAACTTTGCATCCATAGATAGTCCCGCTCCCAAAAATAAAGTATATTTTGTATTGCTAAAGTCATCTTTTGCCTTATCAATTATATCAATTCTGTTAATGATTGACTTTTTATTTTCTACAAGAGTCTTATTTTCTAAATCTTGTCTAAAATCATATAGCTCTATAAAAGAAGTATTTAAAGATTCTAAATATCGATTTAGATTAGAATTATCAATACGAGCAATATAAATAATTACTAACTTTGAAACTTCCTCTGCTTCAAACAATGGTAAATATTGTTGGTAAATCCAACTTATAGATGAATAATGTAAACGGCATTTAACTTCTATAGCGGTTTTGGGAGGCCAGTTCTTTTGGGGACACCCTTCAGTTAGGTAATAATCAGCTCTTATTTTCCCTGATAGAAGAGTCTTTTCTCTTTCTACAGTTCCGTTTAAACATACTGAAGTTAAAAAATCCCCAACTTTATCTTCAAAAAGTTTTGCTTCTAAATATGAACTTGAATTCCCTATTCTCATGATTCTTCTAAAATTATTATTAATCCTTTTACAACCTTCTAAGGCATTAGTCTTTCGTTATATATAAAATATTGAATCCTAAATCATTAACTTCTCCAATTTCATTTTCCACTTTTTCCAGTCTGGCATCTCCTGAGTCAACAACTCATAAAAGGCTTTGGTATGATTACGATGAACAAGGTGGCAAAGCTCATGAATAATCACATATTCAATGCAAATTCGTGGGGCACCTATTAACCTCGGATTCAGCATAATTTGTCCGGAAGCGGTACAACTTCCCCAACGGGTTGCCATTTCTTTCAGTTTGATGGCAGACGGTTTGACCTGATAACGATTGAAACGTGATATCAAGGGATCAGCATACTCTTTGAACTTGATTTCAGCACGTTTTCTATACCAAGCTAAAAGTAAAGCACGCACATCCTTGCGATGCCTGCACTCTACCTCCAAGATATTTCCTTTGTAATGTACTTCATTACGTTCACTGTCAACCACACGCAGCATATACTGTCTGCCTAAATATAAATGAGATTCCCCACTGACATATTTACGTTCGGGAGTGTGTATACCGAAAGAAGAAAAATATCGTTGCTGTTTGCAAATCCACGAAGCCCGACGATGAACATGTTCTCTGATTTGCTCCAGTGGTGCTTCCACTGGAGCCTTTACTTCCACACTACCGTCTGGATGCACGCATATACCCAAAGTTTTTCTGGTTCTGTATTCTACAGCATATTCCATGACAACAGAGCCATATTCTATACAGTCTTTTATTTGATCCATAGTTTTGCCACGTCTACACAGCCGTCAATAATTGTATCCATATCATCAAAAGAGAAATTAAGTCCATACTTCCTTTTCACCTCATCTATCAGATAATCTTCCAGCTCGATTTTCATACGACCAATAATATCCGATTTCTGCAGCCAGTCAACCAATACACTACCATCCACAATTAATGTATGATTGATAATTTCATCAAAAGTCATAGCAGTTTCCAATGCCAATTTCTTCAAGCTTATCTGCGTGTCACTAAATATGCGCTGATAAGTTTCCAATGCTAATCCATAATAAGCTTTTGCTGCATTATTTTGCTGTAACTCTTCCGGCAATTCATTGTCGGTATGGGCCAATATATCCTCTTTGTATTTCAGGACTCGTTTCAAATACTCCAGTTCATCAATTCTGCCTTGTTCATAAGCAGCAATGGTCTCTTTCAGCAATTGGGAAAATTTCTTATAAAACACCGGGTCTGTATCCATGTTTTCCGTAATGAATTTGCTGGTTCGGGAAGCTATTGTATCTGCCTTTGCCGCTATTCCTACAATCTTTTCCACTTCCTGTTCGAAGGCTTCCGTATCAAAGATATTCACCAATTCTGTGATTGGCTTTACAGCTCCACTTTCTACATGGCGATTAATCAGTTTTTGTATCTGACCTTCATATTGCTTGTAATCTATTGTGTCTGAATAGCGTAATTGAACAGCAGATCTCAACTTGACAAACATATTCAAGTCATCTTTGTATCGTTTGATATCTTCTTCTGGAGTCTTCGCATGGAAATCACGTGTAGAAAGAGCTATTTTCAGGCAAGATGCATAAGCTGTCAGTCTCTCATAAAACTCTTGCCGCCTATCTTCCTCACGTAATGACTGTGCATATGCCTCCAAGTCCCGTTTATTGGAAATTGACTTGAACAAATCCCATAAATTTGAATATTTCTGTGGCAATTTTGCTATTTCAGTATCAACTGATTCCAAAGTCTCACGAAAAACCGTCTGTTCTTCTTCATCATAATTAGAATACAAATCCAAAGCTTCGTCCAATTCTTTTAAGACTCCATAATAATCAACGATGTAACCAAACTCTTTACCATCACAAACCCGATTGACACGTGCCACAGCCTGCAACAATGTATGCCCGTTCAGTTTGCGGTCCAGATACATAACTACCACCTTCGGCTCATCAAATCCGGTCAGCAATTTGTCCACCACAATCATTATCTCCGGCTGCTCCTGATTCTTGAAACGGGAAATCAGATTTTCCTGATATTTCTTAGGGGTTCCATGCTCATCCATCATTTTTTTCCAATAGGCCTTTACTTCTTCCGAAGTATCACCGTATGAAGACTCTTCACCTTCACGCGTATCAGGAGCTGTAATAAGCACTTCAGAAGATACCAAGCCAATCTCATCCAAATATTTTTTGTACAACACAGCAATGGCTTTCCTCGGTGTAACCAGCATAGCCTTGAATTTCGTTCCCTGCCAGTTATCACGGAAATGTTCAGAGATATTCCAGGCAATGGAATACACCCGCTGGTCTGTCTGATTCACAAAATCGGTGCGCGAATATTTTTTCTTTAAATCGGCCGTCTGATATTCATTCAGTCCTTCACAAACTTTGGTAAAGAAATCGTCTATGGGCCCTTCGTGTACATGCTGAGGTACAATTCGCCCTTCATAAAGTAATGGAACTACGGCACCGTCTTCTACAGCCTGACGCACGGTGTATACCGGACGGATGATACCGCCGAACGTATTAGCCGTATTCTTTTCCTTCTTCATCAACGGGGTACCAGTAAAAGCAATCTTACAAGCATTAGGTAATACCTTATCCATCTTGATAGCCATTTCCTTGTACTGACTGCGGTGAGCCTCGTCAATCAGGATAAAGATATTCGGATCCGTCAACGGGTGTTTTATTCTCTTCACGGCTGTCTCAAACTTATTAATGACAGTCGTGATAATGGCATCGGTTTTACTTTCCAGCAGTTCCACCAAATGAGTGCCGGTGGTGGCATTAATTACTTCCCGCCCACATTTCTT
Organism: Bacteroides sp. ET489; assembly: GCF_030518095.1. Taxonomy (NCBI): domain Bacteria; kingdom Pseudomonadati; phylum Bacteroidota; class Bacteroidia; order Bacteroidales; family Bacteroidaceae; genus Bacteroides; species Bacteroides sp. ET489. The sequence continues at coordinate 5,399 of NZ_JAULLJ010000053.1, read as the reverse complement.
GAATGTATTGGTAATCTGACTGTCTAAATCCGTACGGTCAGTCACCATCACAATTCTTGGATTCAGTATTTCTTTAGCTTGTGCAATAGCTTGCGCCAGCAAAACCATCGTAAGTGATTTTCCACTGCCTTGTGTATGCCACACTACCCCACCTCGACGTTTCCCATGGTCTAACGTCTTGACCCGTTCCGTAATCTCCTTTACCGTGAAATACTGTTGATAGCGGGCCAATTTTTTAATTCCCCCATCGTAGATAGTAAAGTTATGAATGAGGTCGAGCAATCTTTCCGGGCGGCATAAGCCGAACAGATACAGGTCCTGCTCCGTAGGTAGCACCCTTTTTTGTTCCATGGCATCGAAATACGCCCGCACATAACGGAAACGATCACTGAACAGGTGTGCCTTCCGCTTTTCATCCAGCGGCGTATTGACCAGACAGTTCAACTGCTGTATATGTTCCGCCTCTTCTTTCTCTGTGAGAAACATCTCTTTCCACTTCGTCCAAAATTTGGCCGGTGTACCTGTAGTGGCATACGCCCCATAACTGTTTCCTATGCTGAGCAGCAAAGCACTATACAAGTAAAGACTGCGAATTCCATCATCTTTTTGATTACGCAGATGTTGGGATATAGCCTGGTCAAGTGCCGCTTTGATATCGGGACGCTTACATTCTATCACTACCAGCGGAATACCGTTGACAAACAAAACTATATCTGGACGGTACGTATCGGCCATTCCGGTGCGGGTCACTGCAAACTCTTCCGCCACATGAAACACATTTCTTTCCGGATGTTCCCAGTCAATAAAACGCATGGTATAGCTTTTCTTGTCACCATCGATACTCTGTTCAAACGCCTTACCCAATGTCAATAGATTGTAAACGGCTTCATTTCCGCTCAAGTACCCACCTTCCATCGGGATATTGCGCATAGCCAATACACCGTTTTCAATGTTTTGTTCTGAAAACAGTTCCTCCTTGTTGCGGTTCACCCGAATGGAATTGATGCGACGTAACTGGTTGCGAAGCACATCTTCCAGCAGGACATTCGATGTCTTCCCGCCACGCATAGCCAATGCTTCGTCAGGAGTCAAATATGTATATCCAAACTTCTGCAATAGCTGCAAAGCGGGTATCTGGCTGATATGGTCTTCTTTAAATGATATTCCTTGCATATAATTCAATCTCGAAATTATGATTTTTTGTCATTTCTTTATCTTCTTGTGATGCAAGTCTAAAAGACGTTGAAATTCGTAATCTGCTTTTATTTTATCTAGGATCCTTTTAACCACCATATTAATTTCTTTCCCTGCACGGTAATCTGCTGGGCATACAAAATTGACACGATTATCCTTTATAAGCTGAAGTGCCGTTGCTTTCTTTACACTATTACCATTAGCATAGACAGCAATGGAATGTCCTCCATGTTCCTTGATCATCTTCATGCAAGGAATATCAGTATCTCCATCTCCAAAATAAATCATACGTTCAAACGGGATAGGACGTTCTTTTTCCGGTATGTACTGATTGATTTTTTTATTGTCACTTACTTCTTTAATACCTTTGTTAATCTTAAATAAAAATTGAGTCTTTGCCGTATAGTCAATAGCGACAGCCGGCCAATAGGCAATCCCATCCACATCATAAAGAAACGAACAGGCATAAATATTCTCAAATTCTTTTGCAATAGGAGTTCCCTCTATCATTTCTTTCAGCCCTGAGGAGTTGATGTAATGCTTTACATCTAGCCCTATACTTTTACCGTACTCGTTAACTAACGCGAACCATTCTTTAACCCCATCAAATAGTTCTACGTTTTCTCCAAATCTTTTAAACGACTCTCTCCGCAAAGAAATACCATTGTTCTTTGCAGCCTGTATCATCAGATACATATAAGTTAGAATACCATTGGCATCATTATCTTCAGATAACTTTTTATTCTTTGCCCAAAATTCTGCTTTATCTTTACCTATGGCTTGTATAAAGCCAAATTCCTGCATGTTACCGGGAGAAAGTGTACCATCAAAGTCGTATATAAGTGCAACTATTGGTTTTTTCTTTGCCATAAAATCTAATTTAAATTTATTTTAACTCTTCCACTGAGTTTCAAAACTTTTTGCTTCACCTTTTAATAATGGATATAAAGATAAGTCCTTTTTCTTTTGTGGGAATAATTTACCTGTCTTGACTTCCAAAACCGCAAAAATAGGTTCAGTTCCTCCTACTTTCGATCTCATTTCATGTTCCAATAAGGTTAAAATTAAATCAGCATGTTTTCTATTCATCGACTCATTTACTGACATAAATAACTTTATAACAAATATTTTTTTATTTATTTCTAAAATCAGTTCAGGATTTAGAGCGATGCTAATATCGCCTATTATCCATGTTTTTCTTATTGGAGTAAGATATTTAATTTTTTTCTTTCCAAGGAATTTTTTATATCCACTAATTAAAATTTCATAATTAGATCTTCTTTCACTAATTATATGGTTGATTGTATCATCTATAAAATCAATATTTTTACCTTTCTTATGAAATTCTATTATCCGATTTCTTAAAGCATACCAATAGTCGGTAGTATAAGGGTTGTCTTCAGTTTCCCTCCTTTTCTTGGCAACTCTTACCACTGTTGCCTTAGCTGTTCCTGACTTATTAACAAAATTAATAAATTCTGTCAACGTAATTTTAATATTTTCCATAATTATTCGTTATTCGTCTTTTACCTGTTAATAATACTTGCATCAAACCTTTCTTTTGCCATTGAAATTTACTTAGCTTTTGTTTCGCCAAAAGAATTTCATGATCACAAAGTGAAAGAATATTTGCTATCGCAGCTTGTTCTTCTATACAAGGAATATCAATAATTGTATTCTTTAGAGCATCTTTAGTTATAGAATATACTTTTATACCTTGCATTATTGAAATTATCTGCTTATGATATCTCTCAGAATTTAAATAATATCCTAAATATTTGGGAGTAAATTTTATTATAGGATGAATCAAAATTGTATGAAGTCCAGAAACAACCTTTATGTTATCAATATTAATAACTTCACAACAACGCCCTACCATTTCATCTTCAGCTGTGTCTGCCATAATGACATCTCCGTTATTGACATAATCCTTCGGACTATACCCAATTTGTTCATTTATATATGGAATACCCTCTTTTGATGCATCTAAAACCGATGAATATCTTACTAATACATCTCCATAATGAATATTGAGAATGTTTCCTTTTACACTATTAAGTTGTTCGCGGGAAAATGAATTCGTACTCAAAAAGATAGCTGCATCTCCCAATTTTACTTTCTTCCACTCTCCACTAAACCCCGGCAAACGTTTCTTTCCTGTGAGTAATTGTTGCATCAATCCTTTTTTGCGCAATTCAAGTTTCTCAACGAGCTGCATTTGTTTCTCAATAGCTTTATCCCATGTGTTTAGTATAGCTGCTATTTTTCGTTGTTCTGCCAGTGGAGGCAGTAAAATTCTGACCTTATTTATGAGATTAAAATTTATTGAATATACTTTAGTCCCTTGAGCAATTCTCTTCAAGGCTTTGGATACCGGCCAAGAATAAAACATTAAGGAACCATATCCTAATAAAACAAATTTGGGGTTAGGACGAATAGCAATAGTATGCAATCCTCCAATTACCTTTTGTTGCCCAATATTCAGCAATTCCCATGCATGCCCTATACCGTCATAATCTTCTGATGCATCAGGAAGCAGAATATCCCCACTTTGTAATTTTGGAAAATCGATCTCGTTAATCTCACTATCTGATATCATTCCATCTATAAGGTATGGTAAACGATCTGTATCTAGACGTACATTATATTTTTCACCAGATTTATGGATATCACCATAGTGAATATATGTCAAAGTATGTACATTATCACTCAATTTATCTCGTGAGTATGAAAATGTTTTAATAGGAGTTGCAATTGTTTTTAATCGCTTTATTTCCCACTCTTGTGGAATAATTCCTAATACAGTTTCTTTATATCCTTGTGGTATGTTCTGGACTTTATTCATTTCAATTGTATTGTTTGCTGTTTTTTTCGATTAATATCCCAATCATCATCCCATACATAAGTGATTGTCATAGTAGGAACGCTTCTCCTGATTCTAAAAATATTTAAAGAAAAAGCTTCACCAGCATTTAGGCAATTATACGGAAGAATTACAATATTGCGAATATCATAATTTTCAATATCAAATTCTTCAATACGAATATTTTTAGCAGAAGCCCTACCTCTATTTTGGATTTTCAGAGAATAATGTTCTCCTCTCAGGAGGGATATTTCACCCACTATATCAGCTTTTTTATTTGCATGTTCTTCATTCTGGAACTGCTTTATATGATACATATTAAGTAAATGCTCCTGTTTTTTCAATTTTCTGTCATGAATAACATAAGTATATAAACTTATAACCACAGCAATAGTAGAGAGCAAAAGTGATATGATAGAAGAAAAAGATTCCATAATATTAGAAGCTGTTTTGATTTCATTCGATAAATCTGTTAAGCATGATTTGGATGAATGCAATCTGTACCATAGCTTCTGCGGTTTCAGCAAGGAATTCGTAATCGATGGTCAGCCTTCTGAAGTTTTCCAGCCATGAGAAAGAGCGTTCCACAATCCAGCGTTTGGGCAGTACCTGAAATTTGGACGGACATTCGTCCGGTCTGAGCACGACCTCCAATATCCATCCGAATTTCTTCTTGACCCAGTCAGCCAAACCTCCCCTGTAGCCTCCATCCGCCAGGATTTTAGCCAGACGCGGAAATTTATAAGCGAGTTTCTCTATGGCTTGTGGGGCGCCCTTGCTGTCATGCAGGCTGGCTTTATGGACTGCAACGGCTAACGGAAGGCCAAGCGTATCGACAATGATGTGCTCTTTCCGTCCCTTGATCTTCTTGTTCCCGTCTATACCGCGGTCAGAATCAACATGATGGGAAGTCTTTACGCTTCGGGAATCCATGATGCCAAGACTGGGGCTTTCCTCCCGTCCCGCCTGTTTACGGATAAGGGAGTGCAAGGCATCCATCACCTCTTCAAACACACCTTCAAGCTTCCACTTGCGGAAGTAGTAATAGACGGTTTGCCAAGGGGCGAAGTCAGAAGGAAGCATACGCCACTGGCAGCCGGTCTTGTTGATATAAAGGATGGCATTCATTATCTCTTTAAGCGGATGTTTTCGGTTCCTCGCTTGCGGCTCTAAAATATTTTTTATAACTTGCCACTGTTTTTCAGTCAGGTCGGTTGGATACTGTGTCATAACTTTATTGTTTGGTACCTTTAAAGATATAACATTTTTCCAATTGACCGGCTGATTCTGAATTGTATGTAGCCCTATAACATTATTCTTAAATCAATTCAAAACAGTTTCT
>NZ_JAULLJ010000052.1:0-16102 GCF_030518095.1 Bacteroides sp. ET489 | reverse complement strand
ATACAAACTTCTTTTCATGATCTCTGCTATTTTAGTCAATCTATGTTCTTTTTATCCATTAGTCCAGACAGTCACGCAAGCAAAACCAGAACAAGAATACGGCTCTACCTCATCCAATATTACTGTCTTCCAATATAAAAACAAAGATAAAAGAAAAATCCTCTTGCCGTACCCGAGAAAGGGATCCGGCAAGAGGATTTATAATAATTATTTGTATAACTACAGCTTACTTCAGTGCAGCCAATGCTTCCTTAATGCGGCGAATAGCCTCAACAATGTTTTCATCGCTAGTAGCATAGCTCATACGGATGCAATCGGGCGCACCGAAAGAAGTTCCGCCTACACAAGCCACGTGACCTACTTCGAGCAGGTACATAGCCAAATCATCGGAAGTATTGATTTTACGGTCACCAGCCGACTTTCCGAAGAACGAACTACATTTTGGGAAGAGGTAGAAAGCACCTTCGGGAACATTCACTTCGAAGCCCGGTACTTCCTTAGCCAGCTTCACAATAAGATCGCGACGGCGTTGGAAAGCCTGACGCATCTCTTCTACCGGAGCTTGCGTACCTGTGTAAGCTGCTTCGGCTGCTTTCTGCGATACAGAGCAAGGACCTGAAGTATACTGTCCCTGCAACTTGTTCACGCCTTTTACAATCCATTCGGGACCGGCAATGAAACCGATACGCCAGCCTGTCATAGCGTATGCTTTTGATACACCGTTGACGATAACCGTACGGTCTTTCATCGACGGAATCTGGGCAATGCTGTGATGACGGCCAATATAGTTGATATGTTCATAAATCTCGTCGGCAATAACGATTACCTGCGGGTGCTTTTCGAGCACAGCAGCCAGTCCGGCCAATTCCTCGGCACTGTAGACCGAACCCGTCGGATTGGACGGAGAGCAAAGAATCAATGCTTTAGTCTTTGGTGTAATGGCAGCCTCCAGCTGAGCAGGAGTCATTTTAAAATCCTGTTCGATACCAGCCGTTACAATAACAGGTGTACCCTCGGCCAGTTTCACCATCTCCGGATAGCTAACCCAGTAAGGAGCAGGAACAATGACTTCATCACCCGGATTGACAAGTGCCAAAACAGTGTTGCACACCGATTGCTTAGCACCATTGGCACACGAAATCTGGGCAGCGGTATAGTCCAGACCGTTTTCGTTTTTCAGTTTGGCCACGATAGCATTGCGCAAGGCTGGATAGCCGGCTACGGGAGAATAACGGGAATAGTTCTCGTCGATTGCCTGTTTAGCAGCCTCTTTAATGTGGTCGGGAGTATTGAAGTCAGGTTCACCGACACTCAGGTTAATCACATCCACGCCCTGCGCCTTCAGTTCGGCACTTTTCTGAGACATGGCCAATGTCGCCGACGGCGACAGACTGTTCAAACGGTCAGATAATTGATTCATCTTATTTCTATATTTAGAAGGTTGTTATATTCCGATTGCAAAATAACAGATTTTTCCCGACACGGAAAAACAAATAGTCAAATTACTTATTGAAGTGTAGCGTATGCCCCATGCGCTCTTTCTTCGTACGCAGGTAGCGCTCGTTGTAAGGATTGGGAGTTGTTTCGATAGGAACATTCTCGGTAATCTCCAGTCCGTAAGCTTCAAGTCCTACACGCTTCACAGGATTGTTGGTCATCAGACGCATTTTGTGTACGCCCAGCTCACGAAGAATCTGAGCACCCACACCATAGTCGCGTTCATCGGCCAAATGCCCCAGACAGATGTTGGCATCCACCGTGTCCATACCGTCTTCCTGCAACTTATAGGCTTTCATTTTCTCCATCAATCCGATGCCACGGCCTTCCTGATTCAGATAAACGACCACTCCCTTGCCTGCCTTTTCAATCATTTCCATCGCTTTGTGAAGCTGCTCGCCACAGTCGCAACGCTTGGAAGCAAAAATATCACCCGTAGCACACGAAGAGTGTACACGTACCAGAATCGGCTCGTCCGGTTCCCACTCGCCCTTGAACAAGGCCACGTGCTCCAGCCCGTTGGATTTCTGACGGAAAGCGATCAGGCGGAAATCACCATGCTGGGTAGGCATGTGCACCTCTACCCCCTTCTCGACAATGGATTCTTGCTTCAGACGGTAAGCAATCATATCACGGATAGAGATGAGCTTCAGTCCATATTCATCGGCCATTTTACGCAACTCAGGCAAACGGGCCATGGTTCCGTCATCGTTCATTATCTCCATCAGCGCACCAGCCGGATAGAGTCCTGCCAGACGGCACATATCAACGGTAGCCTCGGTATGTCCGGCACGGCGAAGTACACCTTTTTCCTGAGCATAAAGCGGATTAATATGACCGGGACGACCGAAAGTAGCAGGAGTCGACGCCGGATCGGCCAACGCCTGAATGGTAGCAGCACGGTCGGCAGCCGATACACCGGTTGAACAGCCTTCCAGTTTATCGATAGTCACCGTAAAAGGAGTTCCCAGTACGGAAGTATTGTCAAGCACCTGATGTGGCAAGTCCAATTCCTTGCAACGCGACACGGTAATCGGAGCACACAGCACACCACGCGCATGTTTCAACATGAAGTTTACCTTCTCGGGGGTAATCTTTTCGGCAGCGATAATAAGGTCGCCCTCGTTTTCACGATCTTCATCGTCTACTACGATGACAAAGTTACCAGCCTTGAATTCTTCAATGGCTTCTTCTATGGTATTCAGTTTTACATTTTCCATATCGTTATTATTTATTTATCCCTGAGATTCTTTATGATATATATCACATCTTCGTTTGTCTTTATGACACGTTCCATATCCTTACTCAACCGTATGCGGAACGCCCAAATACGGAAATAGAAAAACAGTCCTACCGGGAACACGACTCCGCAGGCCAGGTTCAGCCAATAATTATGGAATGGACGTACATGAGCATGAACAGGTATCACCGGATAATTGTTCAAAGCTGTCAGCAACGACATGGCACGCGTGTTCGACATTTCGTCAATCAGCGCCTCCATACGTTCGTTGATCTTCTCTACTTCCTCGTCCACCTTATCGTTCATCCACAGTCTGAAATAATTTGGAGCATGCTTCAGATCATTTCTTGCCACATAGTCGCGACAATCGTCCGAAAGCTGCTGCAAGTCACCGGGGATTCTGTCATAATCGGGGTCGTGAATGATGACTTCCTTACGGAACATGTGCCGCACACTGCGGATACCGATAATCTTCTTAAACCAATTAATATAGGCATCAGCGTTCAGCACTACAGAGTCGTTGTTAGATTTGTAAGTAAGGAAAGCTCCTAACGGTGCCAGAATAGCTGTACTGGTCCACATACCCATCCAGACAATCCACTTGCCGTCGCGCGCCATCTTGTAGCCCGTATTATTAATGATATAATAGATAATGAATATCAGCACCGACACTACCACCGGCATACCCAAACCGCCTTTGCGGATGATACCGCCCAAGGGAGCACCGATGAAGAAGAATATCAGGCAGGCCAACGAAAGGGTAAACTTTTCGTGCCAAGCAGTCATATGCTTTCGAAGGGAAGACTCAGTCTGTTGTATATTAAAACCTTTGAAGCTCCAGTCGCTTGCTGCCGACTCGGCACGACTCACGGCCGATGAAATGATCTTCTGTTTCTCCATCAGCGTTGCCGCATCAAACAGACTGTCTACATTGAAACTGGAAAGTACGGCTTTCTCAATCTTGGTCGTATCAGACTTTGTCAGATGGGGTACAGGCCGGTAAGTAGCTTCCATCGCTTCGTTATAATAAGCCCGCCCCACACTGTCGTTCAGCACCTTCATCGAATCAATGTCCGCCTCCAACGTTGCCATATTTTTACTGCTCGACTGCCCGCTCATAAAGCCTTCGTCGGCCATGTTGAAGTCAGAGTCGAACTCTATGATGGCATGTTTCTCACGGAAAGCTTCCCGCTGATAGGGCACGTTCTTCTGGTTCATGCTCTGCGACTTCAGATTCTCGAACTGCTCACCGCTGAACAGATGCAAATATAAGTGCTGTTTATCTGCTGTCATCTCCAGGCGTCCGGAGTCGGCTTTGATGATCTGTGCGTTCTCGAATCCTTTCTCGAAATTATATATCAGTACGTCGTACAGCATACCGGTCTTACGGTCTTTGTGCTTCACATACAGGTTGTAACCCTCTATCTCGTCGTAGAACACGCCTTCGGGAATGTCCAACTCGGGCGATTTCTGTTTCATGGAAAGAAGTAACGTCCACAGTTTGGTCTGTGCCTTAGGCCCCACAACGTTCTGAAAATAAAAGGATACACAACAAATCAGCGAAATGAATACAATCAGCGGACGCATGATTTTGATCAGAGAAATACCTGCCGCCTTCATAGCCAGCAACTCGAACCTCTCACCAAAATTTCCGAACGTGATCAGGGCAGCCAACAAAATGGCCAAAGGAAGCGACACCGGTACCAACGTCAGTGCCGAATAGAAAAAGAATTGAGCCAAGACTGAAATTTCCAGTCCCTTTCCTACCATTTCGTCTACATACCTCCACAGGAACTGCATCATGAAGATGAAAAGGCAGATAAAGAAAGTGCCTACAAACAGCAGGCAAAAACTCTTCAATATAAATATATCTAACTTTTTTATGCGCAGCATCTTATTCGTATCATGCATTGAAGACACAAAAGTAGCACAAAAAAAGGAGTACGGAAAATTTTTAATCGAAAGTTAACTAAAAACCACACGTTCTCCGTAATGTCTCCACCTGCGACTCCCACAACTCACGTACGTCATCCACCTCGTTGGCGGCAGCAAAGTCAGTAATTTCGAGTACAAAGTCATTGGTCAGTTCGCTATTTGTCATCTTTAGTTCAAAATACTCGCGAGGGATTTCATTGTCCAACCAACGGAAACGGATAAATGAATAAGCACGTACAGCCACAATCTCGGCGGTCCGCTTTTCCGTTTTACCCCAAAAGAAGTCTACAATCTTATCATCCGACTGCACTCTGTCTGCAAACCAGACTTCCAAGCCGGTAGGAGTACTGATGGCAGACCAAAGGATGCTTTTAGAAGTCGCGTTCAAAAGGTATTCCAAGTGTATTTTCTTTCTTTCCATAGTCATTATTCAGCTTTCTTTTGCGTTGCCAAGATAAATACTTTTTTCTAATTAGAAAAAGGAATCTATGCTTTTTGTTCCCACAGAAGAGCATATTTCACCACAACAAACTGATAATCAATACAAAATAAAGACATAAAAAAAGATGTTTCACATGCTTCATTGAAGTTTCAGAGAAAAAATGCACAAAAAAGACACGAAAAGTTTTGGTAGTTCAAATAAATGCTCTATCTTTGCACCCGCAATCGAGAAATGATGGCGGGATAGCTCAGCTGGTTAGAGCGCATGATTCATAATCATGAGGTCCCCGGTTCAATCCCGGGTCCCGCTACTCTGATAAGATAAGACTGTTGAGAGGCTTCCACTCTTGGCGGTCTTTTTTGTTTTATGCGCCTGTGAAAGGTGCACGAAACGTGAAGTTTCACCATACTCCATTACCTATCAGCGAATTAACTCACAAGTGAAAGCGTGAAAGGAATAAGCAGAATTCCTTTCAACAATAGCAAATAAAGCAAAAATCAGCTCCAACAATATCTGATTTCACCATAAAAACATAGCGTCCGAGCCACACTTGTGTGGCTCATAAGCCGCGCAAGTGTTTCTCGCGAGCCGTACAAGTGTCGCTCATGAGCCGTGCAAGTGTCTATTAAGGCTATATGAAGTGTCGAAGAAAAGCAATGCAAATTCATATTTTATCATTACCTTTGTAACAGGCAAACCTATTCCAGACACTCATTCTTCCAAACGTTTTCGAATGAAGCCTGAGCAAACCTATTTAAAGACACTAAAAAGAATAATCACCATGCAACCCTTTGACTATAGACCTGACGATAACCGGTATAATAACGGAATGAAGTATCGCCGTTGCGGACGCAGTGGCATCCTGTTACCCGAAATCTCACTGGGACTGTGGCATAACTTTGGCGATGTGGACACATTCGCCAATTCACAAGCCATGGCCCACTACGCCTTCGACCGAGGCATCACTCACTTCGACCTTGCCAACAATTACGGCCCCTCCGCTGGCTCGGCTGAAGAAACTTTCGGCACAATCATGAAGAAATCTTTCATGCCCTACCGCGACGAACTGTTCATATCAACCAAGGCCGGGCATGAAATGTGGCCTGGCCCCTATGGCGACTGGGGGTCGCGCAAATCGCTGATGAGCAGCTTAAACCAAAGCCTTAAAAGAATGAATCTGGACTACGTGGACATATTCTACTCCCACCGCTACGACCCCAACACACCGCTCGAAGAAACCTTGCAAACCCTTGTCGACATTGTTCGTCAGGGAAAAGCGCTCTATGTAGGCATCTCCAAATATCCCGCCGAAAAGGCAGCCTTCGCCTACCAATATCTGGCAGAGAGAGACGTACACTGCCTACTCTATCAAGGAAGATACAGCCTCTTCAGTCGCGAACCCGAAAAAACAGGCATCCTGAAACAGGCACAAGAGAACGGTAGCGGCTTTATCGCTTTCTCACCGCTAGCCCAAGGCCTGCTGACTAACCGCTATCTGAACGGTATTCCGGAAGATTCACGCATGGCACGGGGTGGATTCCTGAAAAAAGAAGCTCTAACAGAAGAAACTCTGAACAGAATCAAAGCCTTGAACGCACTGGCCTTGCAACGCGGACAAACGCTGGCCGAAATGTCGCTGGCATGGTTGCTGAAAGACGAATTGGTAACTTCGGTCATCATCGGAGCCAGCTCTGTAGGCCAACTGGCAGACAATCTGAAAGCTCTCGACAACACTTCTTTCACCCAGGAAGAACTAAGTCTGATCGAAAACATTCTTGCATGATTGGAACAGACATGTACGAAGCCTATTAAACTGGACAACCCACCGCTCACTCTTTTATCAGTGAACGGTAGATTGCATCCTGTATGCGAGTACGGATATCAAGCTTCATCAGCTTCGTATTCCATACATCCGGATAAATACGGTTACTGAGGAAAACATACACCAGACGGTTATCCGGATCGACCCAGGCACACGTGCCGGTGAACCCTGTATGGCCATAAACCGAAGCCGGAGCCAACTTACCGCAAGGACTCTTTTCCGGATGCCGACTATCTGGCTTGTCAAAGCCTAGCCCACGGCGACTTATTTTGGAAACGCTAGTCGTAAAGAAACGACATGTCTCCCTGCTCAGATAACGTTTTCCGTCCAACTCTCCACCGTTCAGCAGCATCTGATAAATCTTTGCCACCTCACCGGCATTCGAAAACAGTCCGGCATTGCCCGATACTCCTCCCTGAAAAGCAGCCGACTCATCATGCACATATCCGCGAAGAACCGTTTTCCGCAGAAACGGATCGGAAGAAGAAGGCACAATTTCTTCTTTCGGCAGCCGTTGAAGCGGTAAATAAGCTGTATGCGTCAATCCCATAGGAGCATAAAACACTTTCTCCAGATATGCATCCAACGGCAGGCCAGACAAAGTTTCGACTACTTGCTGAAGTACGATAAAACCTACACAACTGTAGCGATAGCGCTTATCCCTCAAAGGCGCATCCGCAATCTTCTTCAAATAAATCTGCTTGAACGACTTGTCAAGCCAAAGACTGTCGGACACCTGCCAGACATGAGACGACGTACGTACTTTCGAGACAAGCCCTTTCTTGAAACGGAAATTCGAATTGGCCCATGTGCTGGCTCCTATCCGTACCGAATGCAGCTTATCCAGCTTCTGTTTGTAAAGTCCGCCCCGATAGCTATCCTTATCAATAGCTTCTCCGTAGAACAGCAAGGTAGAAGGAAGTCCCGATTCGTGCAACAGCAGTTCGCGAATGGTAATGTTTCGCTTGTCGGTATTCTTCAGAAAAGGCAAAATGTCTCCTATCCGATCAGTCAGATTCAATTTACCTTCATCGTAGAGCTTCATCACAGCCAGCAGGGTAGCCGTTGTTTTGGTCAGCGAGGCAATGTCGTACACATCGGTCGGCTTCACTGGAATTTCTGCAGTTCCGTTCCGGTTCATCCGTCCGTGTGTTCCAAACGCCTTGTTGTACATTTCCTTACCATCCTTCCACACCACAATCTGGCAACCCGGATAAGCACCTCTACGGATTCCTTCCTGGGCAATCGAGTCGATACACGCCAATTTTTGCGAGTTCATGCCATGTTCTTCTGGAATGAAATGAGGCACCGTCCGTGGCCCAACATCTGTCCCGGCTCCTGCTGCAAACAGACTGCCGATACTTGCCGACAACCTGCCATTGGCACAAGCCTTTCCGTATAATATCTTTGCCACCTGACATTGCACATCGTCTTCCGACGAATGAGCAAGCACTACCGCACCGGCCTTTGCCATACATTTTTCTATTGGAACAAGTTCCTTTCCAGAAACAAATGCCACAAAAGTAACCGGCACACTGGGCGCAAAATTATCAAAGAAAGACTTATAGGCTGACAGCTTTCGTACGGTAATGCCTACCACGATACGCTTGTAGTTCGCCAACGAATCCATCAGTTGTTTCCGGTTTTCCTCCGTCATATCCTGTGTCAGACAGAACTCCTTCGGTTGAGTATAAACCGATAGTCCCTTCAAGAAAGGCTTCAATCTATTTGGTTCGCCAACATTCAGCACCGCAACCTTTTTTACTACCGGATCAAGAGGCAACAGTCCCGAATCATTGCCCAGTACTGTTATAGATGCCAGATTGAGACGTCGTATCAGGTCACGCGTATGCGGTCGGTCAATCCGATTGGTCAGTCCAGACAAGCGGATATGAGGTTTCTTGTTCAAGCCCAAAGCATATTTATAAGTCAACACCTTCCGGCATTTGGCATCAATCTCTTCACGCGACAGTTCGCCATGCTTCACAGCTGCATGCACAGCGGCCACTTCCTCTTTGATACGGCGCGGCACCAGCAACAAGTCATTACCAGCCTTCAACGCCTGAAGACAAAGCGTTGCACTCTCGCCTACCCCCTTCATGGCAAGTGCATCCGTAAAAACAAGTCCCTGAAACTTCAGTTCTCTCGTCAACAAGTCGTACACCACATTACGCGACAACGACGAAGGCAATCCGTTACGAACCTCGAAAACAGGTACTTCCAGATGCCCCACCATAATGCCGCTTACACCGGCACGGATAGCCTTCTTAAAAGGATACAGTTCCACACTGTCCAGACGCTCACGGCTGAAAGGCAATAAAGGAAGTTCCTTATGCGAATCGGTATCAGTATCACCGTGCCCGGGGAAGTGTTTGCTGACAGACAATACTCCACCCGATTCAAGTCCAGTGGCATAAGCAATCACTTTACTTGCTACGTTTACCGGACTTTCGCCAAAAGAGCGAGTATTGATAACCGGATTCTCCGGATTGATGTTAACGTCGGCTACCGGTGCAAAATTGACCTGCACTCCAAGTTCGCGACACTGACGGGCCACTTCACGGCCATATTCATAAATCAGGCTGTCGTCCTGAATACATCCCAGCACCATATTCCTCGGAAACGAAGGAGTACCACGCAAGCGCATTGCCAGCCCCCATTCCCCATCAAAAGTCATCAACAGTGGAACCTCGGCCATCCGCTGTGCTTCATTAGTCAGTGTCACCTGATTCTGTAACTGTCCGCCCGAAAAGAGCAGACCGCCAACCTTATAGTCCTTTACGACCTTACGCAAGAGTTCCCTGTTCTTCTTCGTAGGCTGCGGTGCGATGGTATAAATAAACAATTGCCCGATACGTTCTTCCAAAGTCAGCTCTTCCATCACCGAATCCACCCACTGCCTGCAACGCACATCATCCGCAAAAGGGCGTATCATCAACGGTTCCACCGGTGCAGTCGGTTCGGGTGGAACAAGAGACAAGCTCCTATCGGAAGCCACATGTCCACAACAAACCATAAAGACTAAAAGGAAGAATAGCAATCGTTTCATCATAATCCACAAGATATTTTTATCTATTTCTTCAAACTCTGATAAATCAGCTCCTGAATATTTTCACGGATATCCAAATCGCCCAGTTTCGTATTCCAAGCATTCGGACAAAGACTGTTACTAAGGAATACATATACCAACCCGTTCTCCGGATCGGCCCAAGCGCATGTTCCGGTAGAACCTGTATGTCCATAAACCGTTGCCGGCGTAGACAGCGAACAAGGACTGCGCAATGCAACCGAAGCGTCAGGACGGTCAAAGCCCAAACCACGACGACTGTACTTCGACGTCTCGGTAGTAAACAGACGACAAGTTTGTTCGTTCAAGAAGCGCTTTCCGTTCCATTCTCCACCATTCAACAGCATTTGGAAAACAATAGCCACCTCACCGGCTGTCGAAAACAATCCGGCATTGCCCGACACACCACCCATACAGGCTGCTGTCTTATCATAAACGTATCCGCACAAATCCTGCCGGCATAAGAAATCATTGAAGGCAGTCGGCATTACTTCCGACTTATCATAACGCGACAATGGCAAATACATTGTACGCTGCAACCCCATCGGAGCATAAAACTCTTTTGCCACATACAGATTCAGCGGCAATTGTGTTATTGATTCCACCACCTGTTGCAACAGGATTCCAGCCAGACTACTGTACACCGAACGCCTGCCTATCAGATCACTTTTGGCAATCATTTGCAACATAGTATTCTTAAAACTTTTGTTCAGCCACAGTCCATCAGCCACCTGCAATGTATGTGAAGACGTCCGCGAAGACGATATCAACCCCTTCTTAAACTTAAAATCTGTACAAAAATAGCTGTGCTCGCTGACCCGTGTCCGATGCCACTGGTCTGCCCAACTTTGGGCATATGGTCCGTGTACAGAACGCGGATCGATCGTTTCAATGTAGAAACGTAAATGAGGTGCCAATCCGGCTTCGTGAAACAACAGGTCACGAATCGTAATGTTGCGTTTATTACTGCCGCGCAAAAAAGGAAGATAAGAAGATACTTTAGCATCCAGTTTCAATCGTCCTTCCTCATACAACTTCATCACCGCCAACACAGTAGACATAGGCATAGTCAATGCACCCAAATCGAACATATCAGTCTGCCGAACCGAAGTCGTGTCCTGCAAAGAATGCGTTCCGAAACCTCTGTCATAAATAGTCTGGCCATTTTTCCAGACCAGAATCCGGCACCCTGGGTATACACCTTTTTTCAGCCCGTCTATGGCCACCTTATCTATCTGCTGCAAAACGTACGACTTCATTCCGATATCTTCGGGTAACATCCGTACCGGTTTCATTCCCGTTGCAATACTGCATCCTGCTCCCACCGGAAAAGACCGGCCTATATTGACAAACAGACGCCCCGTTGCCGAATCCTTCGCAAACAAAACATCGGCTACATACTGCTGCAAATCAGATTCTTGAGAATGAGCCAACACTAACGCACTGGACCTTGCCAAAGCCTGCTCCAACGCATATGTTGACTGAAAAGGAGCAAAGAACGCATAGACCAACGGAGCTTGTACTTCCAGGCTTTCCAGAAAGTTCTGCACTTCAGGACCCAATATCTGTAAACCCTGTCCTGTGATACTGACAATCATACGACGAAACGGCTGCAACTCTAACCTTACCGATTCACACGCCGCCGCATCAGCATCGGCAGCCAACTGATAACGGACAATTCCAGCACTCTCCTTCAATCTTTCCACAAAAGCCGAGTCTTTTCCTGCTTCGCCAATACTAAGCACCACAATATCTCCTTCAACCGGCGCCAAAGGTAAAACTCCAAAATAGTTGCTGACCACCGTCACCGCAGCCCGACGCAAATCGGCAGCCAAAGCCTGTGCCGATTCAGTATTAATACGATAACTGATGCCACTGACCTGCAATTTCGGCTGCCGTCCACGTAAACCCAACATATATTTACGTGCCAACACTTTTCGGCAGCGTTCCTCCAACTCATCTTCTGTCAGTTCGCCCGATTGCAATGCTTTCACCAATTCGTGATGTTCGCGCAAAGCATTTCCGTAAGACACAACCATACCTTCCAGAAAACGTTCGCCTTCCAGTTCTGCTGGCAAAATATCACCAAACATCCCCAGTTCATGAAACTCACGTAAGGCTTCAGTACGATACTTCTGCATCAGTATTGTATCTGTCATGCATTGCAAAGCTGCCTCATTAGGGAACACAGGGACTCCCGAAAGACGATCCGACAGGCGTCTTCCCCGTGTCGTAATCAACAAGGGGAGTTCAGATCCGCCCTGTGCCAGATTGGTCAGAATAGCCTGTTCTTCCGGAGTACCTCCATCGAATACCAATCCACCGATTTTGTATTTTCTAACCAACGTACGGACCATCTTTTTATTCTGGCGGCTTGCCTCAGCCGGCAACGTAGCCACCAGTAATTGTCCGATCTTCTCGTTCCGTGTCAACCGGGAAAAAACAGAATCGACCCACTGACTGCAAGCCTCATCTTTTGTTGCGACCTGTGTATATTCCACACTTCGTGCTGACACAGGCAGTACAAAAATTCCCGATAACAATAGAACAGCCTCTAACAAATATATCTGAATCTTCTTTTTCATCATCTACACATCCTCACTCTTTAAGGAAAAAGATTATTCCGCTTGTAGTGTCAACTTCATCTTACCAACATAAACACCGCTCTTGCCAACATGCATAATAGGAACATCTTTTCCGTCAGCATTCTGATAGATCGCAGGATGTTCCATATTGGTATGGGTATGGCCACCCAAAATCACATCAATATTACGTGTCTTGGCTACAAGGTTGTTGTCATATTCTTCCGAGTCAGCAGCTCCCGGCTGAATACCCAAATGCGAAAGACAGATAACCACGTCGCAATGCTCTTTGTTCTTCAACAGATCAGCCATCTCCTGAGCTGTAGCCACAGGATCTTTATAGACCACACCTTCGCACTTGTCAGCCTGAACCAAGCCTTCCAGTTTCGGACTGATGCCGAATACTCCTATTTTCAATCCACTACGTTCGAGAACAACGTAAGGTTTCACAATACCTTCAAGAACAGTACCTGTCATGTCATAATTAGCACAAACAACCGGGAAATTGGCCATACGAAACAAGCGCGCCATATTATCCATGCCAAAATCAAACTCATGATTACCGATGGTCATAGCGTCATACTTCATCAGATTCATAGACTTTATCTCAACTTCCCCTTTAAACAAATTATAATAAGGTGTACCTTGCGAGATATCACCGCAATCGAAAAGCAATACATCAGGATGCTCATTACGGAATTCTTTCACAAATGTAGCCCGACGCACTACTCCACCCATACCGGCAGCCGGATCGGCTGTATGCGGGGGAATAGGTTCAATACGACTATGCGTATCGCTAGTCTGAAGAATAAACAACTCTTTCTGTTGTGCCGAGACAACAACGGCCATACAAACCAACAGCAGGCCGACAATATAAAAACGTTTCATACGACTCATCAAAACTTTAAAGATTGAACAACTGAAAAATCATACTCAGACATCATTTTACGACAATCCGACCTTCCATACGTGATGTAATCACTTTCCCGGCAGCCGTCTGTTTCTCTACATACTGCATAAAAAGGTCACGCAAACGTGCCCCATCGGGACATTCCCGTTTTTCAGCCTGTATCAATGCTGTCATACCATCATTTCCCTCTGCCAGATAATCAATTGTTGCGATCGTATACAGTTTCTCATCCTCTACTGAACAGCCACTTATCGTGCCCTTCAACAACTTTCCATCAGACGTGATTTCCAGATTTATACCACTAACACCTTCTCCACCACGGGCTGCAATATTTTCAAACAGTTGCTTTAAATAGGTCCCCTTTATCGTAAGTACACAAAGCGCGTTTTCGAAAGGCAGTATCTCATAAATCTCAGCACAACTAATAGGTCCTTCTGTCAGCACACTGCGTAAACCACCTATATTGACAAGACCCATATCTGCCGGTTTACCCAAAACCGGTACCGCCGATTCGCGTAACACATCGGCTACTAGATTCGACAAAAGATCTTCCGGACGTTTACGGTCCATCGACACATCTGCCGTACCTACGACCCGATACATAATACTATCCACCGTAGCCTTATAAGGAGCAAGCAACGCCTGCGCATCCGCATCGGAACGAGCATCCCACGAAGAATCAATTGCCACCCTTTCCCCCTCAACCTTTATTACCTCGTAAGCAGAGTGACACGACATTAAAAAGAAGACAGTACCCAGTACCGTCCCTGAAAGAAGATTCAAATAATTCTTTTTCATCTGCATTTGTTTTACTGAAAATCCGCTAAACGGACACATACTTATTTTTTTCTTTATTGCCACAAAGATACTTTTTCTTGACGAACAACAAGTATTGCAAAAGGAAAAATAAACAAGGCAAAAACTTATTTTAAAAAACCGGGACACGCCACCGGAAAAACTGCAGGAAAAGAATACCGCCCTTTCCAAACTTAGAGAAAAGACGCTTCAAACAAAAATAAGCCGAAAACATTTGTGTATCTGACAAATAATTCGTTCCTTTGCACCGCTTTCGCGCAATCGCTGTCAGGACACACCGAGAGAAGCCTGGTATGTTGCGTTGTAACGATCAAACAATTTAATAATAAAAACAATGGATTTAATTAAAATTGCAGAAGAAGCATTTGCTACCGGCAAGCAACACCCGAGCTTCAAGGCAGGTGACACAGTAACAGTAGCATATCGTATCATCGAAGGTAACAAGGAACGTGTACAGCTGTACCGTGGTGTTGTTATCAAGATTTCCGGTCATGGCGAAAAGATGCGTTTCACTGTACGCAAAATGTCAGGTACCGTAGGTGTAGAGCGTATCTTCCCGATTGAATCACCGGCTATCGACAGCATCGAAGTAAACAAAGTGGGTAAAGTACGTCGTGCCAAATTGTATTACTTGCGTGCCCTCACTGGTAAGAAAGCAAGAATCAAAGAAAAAAGAGCTAACGGCTAATCATTTTGAACCGCTATCGAACAAGAGTGTATCCGCAACGATACACTCTTTTTTGTTTCCACACTTATCAGCCACATATCATAACTTAAGCTACACAAGTAAAACCTAGACGCTTTAAGCCTGATTGTCCACAAAAATCTGCGCAATTCAATAAAAAAAGAAAAGAGCATGTTATTTTCCAATAAACACACCCTTCTCTTCGTTCTAATAGTTTCTTATAAATCGAATCTGCTTATTTTACATCTTTCAGTTCCCAACCCAATGCACTGGCACCCAGCACAGCTGCATCTGCATCTTTGAGTTCCGAAATAAGCAATTTCGTTTTTCCTTTATAGATATTAAGTACATTTTCATCAATAGCTTTCTGAACAGGCTTGATGATATAGTCACCAGATTTAGCCAATCCGCCAAACAGTACAATCGCTTCCGGACTGGAGAAAGCAATAAAGTCGGCCAATGCCTCGCCTAAGAGTGTTCCTGTAAACTCGAAAATATCCTGAGCCAGTTTATCACCCTTTACAGCTGCATCGTACACGTCCTTCGAAGTGATATTCTCAGCTGGGATAGAACGAAGCAAACTAGGTTCGGTACGTGCAGTAAGGAACTCGCGTGCCGTACGTGCCACACCCGTAGCCGAACAGTATGTTTCCAGACAGCCACGACGTCCGCATCCACAAACACGGCCATTCTCACGGCGAATAATGGTATGTCCCAACTCACCGGCAAAACCATCGTGGCCATATACCATCTGACCATTGACCACAATTCCACTACCAACGCCTGTACCCAATGTTATCATGATGAAATCTTTCATTCCGCGCGCAGCACCATATGTCATTTCACCGATAGCAGCAGCATTGGCATCATTGGTCAGTGCCGTAGGAATCCCCAAACGTTCTTCGAACATATTAGCCAATGGAATTACACCTTTCCAAGGCAAATTTGGAGCAAATTCAATTGTACCGCTATAATAATTGCCGTTAGGAGCACCAATACCGATACCCTTTATTCTTTCCACACCACCGTTGGCTATAATCAACGGCAACAGATGTTTGCATACTTCGTCCACATAATCGTTGACATCAGCATACGCTCCTGTTTTA
>NZ_JAULLJ010000051.1:0-17207 GCF_030518095.1 Bacteroides sp. ET489 | reverse complement strand
AATAGCTAAAATGCCGTTATGGGCGGAGAGCCGTATACATGGAGACGTGTACGTACGGTTCGGGGGCAGGCTGTCGGAAACCTACCACCGTAAGGTGGCATGGCGCCGACAGCCGAGCCTACATATCGTGAATGAGAAGAAAGAAAAAGCGGCTAATACGCTGCATATAGATAACCTGAATTTATAAGTCATGGCAGAAATTCCGACTATTGTAATTCAGCAACTCAGGTTAAGTAATTACATGTTTATCGTTATTTGCCCCTCATTAAGCACCCGCTTTTTGAGGGGTATTTTGTTACTGGTATGAATTTTTTTCACCAAAGATTATAGATTAAATAGTCTATAATGATAGAATATAGGTAAATAAGGCTATAATGATTTATATACATATAATTGTGTAGAAGGAAAAATACTTCGTTTTTCCACCTGCTTGATTCACTATAAAAAAATTACCGGATAGCTAAATCTTTAATGTAGTATACAAACATTAGCCCCCCAGATTTATATGCCCAGCGTAAACGAACAGAAAGAAAAAGCAGCTAATACATTACACATCGAAATTTTGACTTTGTAGGTCATGGTGGAAACTTCCACCCTTGAGCATCAATGACTTATAACAAAGAATCATAAACACATCATAATTTACCCCTCATTAAACCCCTGCTTTTTGAGGGGTATTTTGCATCATAGACACTCTCAATGGAGAGCATTTTACTATAAAAAGAGTTTGCTCCCTCTTTTATTATCCTTTTGTGTTAATGAAAATTAAATCTATCGGTGGTGAATGAGTGGGTAATTGGTGGCTTTCAAGCACCTATTTAGCACCCATAAACATACATATACTTTTGCGGCATTAACTCTAAAATACGAAAGATATGGCTTATAAAGTAAATTCGTTGGAGGAGATGCCAAATGCATTGTCCTACCTGATTGAGTCCGTAGAGGCTCTACAATCTAAAGTAAATGCCCTGCAGAATAAGCAGGCAAGTAATTCACCCAAGTGGATGGATATAGACGAGCTTTGTGCTTACCTACCATCGCATCCTGCCAAGCAAACGGTTTATGGATGGGTTTCAGCCAAACAAATCCCCGTACATAAAATAAATAAGGCTCTGGCTTTTCTACAATCAGAAATTGATGACTGGTTGAAGAACAAATCGCATAAGACACAGGATGAATTGATGGAGGAAGCCAGACGATTTGTTGAATCCAAAAAGATTATCAGATGATGGGAACGACTGATTATTGTTTTTCATTCTTTCGCAAACCCATCCAGAACATCGAACCGATAAGAGCTGTAGGTATTGTGGATGTGTACCGCTATATCACCGGGCATTATGCACAACCACAAACCGAAGCCTTGCGTCTGATGGCTACTTCTCCTGAAGCCAAAAGGTACAAAGCCACCCATTTTGACTATTGTACCTTTTCTGGACTATTCCGTAAGCGGAATGAGAGGGAACTGATAATGCACTCCGGATTGATGTGTCTGGATTTTGATCATGTGGAAAATATTATGGAACTAAAGCAAAAGTTACTCAACCATGAGTATTTCGATACGGAGCTATTATTTGTCAGTCCATCCGGTAATGGATTAAAATGGATAATACCCGTTGACTTGAAAGGCTGGGAACATTCCCGGTACTTTAAGGCTGTTACCAACTGTATCAAAGCGACAGGCTTGCCGTTGGTAGATATGTCCGGAAGTGACGTTGCTCGTTCATGTTTTTTGCCACATGATCCACAAGCATATATTAACCCTAAATACAAAGATGATGTCGAAGAAAATATTTTTCGCCCAAGATTGGGAGAATGTCCCTTCTGAAATACAGCAAACAGATACGCCAAGTATCACTCCACTATATAATAAGGTGGAGGAAGATGTGGAACATATTGTCTGGGAAATAGAGCAGCGTGCCATTGATATAACACCCAATTATAAAGATTGGGTAGAATTGGGCTTTGCGCTTGTGGACGGATTGGGAGAAAATGGACGAGAGTATTATCACCGCATTAGCAGGTTTTACCCTAACTATCAAAGGGAAGAAACCGACAAACAATATACACACTGTCTGCAATCCAAAGGACAAGGTATTACCATTCGTTCTTTCTTCCATCTTGCGAACCAAGCCGGAATCTCGCTGACTCCATTCAACAAAGAACATTTATCCATTTTGCCAAATATCCAAAATGGAAAAACGGGTAAATGGATAAAGTCAGAGGAAGAACTTCCGGCATTTCCTGAGTGTGTATTCGATAATCTTCCTTCTTTTCTAAATGAGGTTGTCAACAATTCTATATCGCTGGATGACCGTGATACAATATTGATTGGGGCGATTGTGTGTTTGTCTGTCTGCTTTCACAATATTTGTGGAGTGTACGATGAACGCATCGTTTATCCGAACCTTTATCTGTTTGTAGTAGCAGATGCCGGTATGGGGAAAGGTGCGTTGACTTTGTGCCGGGAACTTGTAGCACCTATCAATCGTAATTTGCATGAACTTTCCAAACGATTGGAGCAGGAGTACAAGGAAGCAATGAACACTTACATCAAAGGCAAGAAAGATGGTGGAATGACCATGCCAACTGAACCGCCTATGCGAATGCTTGTCATTCCTGCCAACAGTAGCGCAAGTTCTTTCCTGAAGATACTGGGAGATAATGACGGAATCGGACTGCTATTTGAATCGGAAGGTGACACATTAAGCCAGACTTTGAAGTCGGACTATGGTAATTATTCAGATGTATTACGAAAGGCATTTCACCATGAGTTAGTCAGTTTAAGTCGCCGCAAGGACAGGGAATATTGCGAAGTCAGCAATCCAAGAGTGTCAGTCGCTTTGGCTGGAACTCCCGAACAGGTAAGGAAATTGATACCTGATGCGGAAAACGGTCTGATGAGCCGTTTCTGTTTTTATATCATTCGTTTCAAGAGAGGTATAAGAAACGTGTTTGCCACAAATGATATTTCACAATCCAAGAATGCCATGTTCAAACTGATGGGGGATAAATTCTGCCATCTGCATGAAGAATTTGTCAGACAAGGTAATTATTCCTTTTCTCTTCCCTCTGATTTGCAGGAACACTTTATAGAATATCTAAGTCAGGTGAATGAGGAATGTTGCGACGAAGTAGATAACAAGATGCAGGGTGTAGTCCGACGGATGGGGCTGATTGCCTATCGTATAATGATGGTGTTGACTGCTGTCCGACATTTGGAGAATATGCCTCACGAATCATCTTCCTCCGACAAGACTATACAATTGATTTGCCATAAATATGACTATTCCATAGCCATGAGTATCTGCGAGACCTTGCTTTGCCATGCAGTGTTCATCTATCGAAACTTGTCAGGAAATCAGCCCAAACGTTTACAATCCCTTTCACAAGAAACGGGCATTTACGCACGAAGGAATACCCTTT
The DNA here is from genome assembly GCF_030518095.1 of Bacteroides sp. ET489. Classification (NCBI taxonomy): domain Bacteria; kingdom Pseudomonadati; phylum Bacteroidota; class Bacteroidia; order Bacteroidales; family Bacteroidaceae; genus Bacteroides; species Bacteroides sp. ET489. The sequence goes on along the minus strand of NZ_JAULLJ010000051.1, from coordinate 13,784 downwards.
ATAATATGTTGCCAGAAACATTCACCAAAAAAGATTATGACGCAACTGTTTTAGCTTTAGGTGAAAATGGAAGTACGGCAAACAAATGGATAGAAGCCTTTATCAAAGATGGCAGACTAAGCCGAATAGAACAAGGTAAATATAGGAAGATTTTTTGAGTGGCAAGTTTGTGTTTTAGTGTCACTAAAACCTATGTGGCAAGCGGATAGAACTGCCACTCTCAAAAAATCAATTTATGCACATCAAAATTTATATAAGTATGAAGGAAAAGAAACTTGGTGGTCGCCCAAAGTTGGCGAGTTACCAGAAACGCACGAAATGTTTCCGGGTAATGTTTACCGAGAACGACTATATCTATATACAATCCAAAGCCCAACAGGCTGGATTGTCTGTCAATGAATTTTGCCACCAGGCTGCAATGGGCTGTGAAGTCGGTCAGCGCATCAGTCCGGAAATGGTGTCGGCAATCCGTGACCTTTCCGGTATAGCCAATAATGTCAACCAGATCGCCCATCAGATGCACGTCTATGGTTTGGAAGCAGTGAAACAACAATGCTTTTCTATTATATCAGAAGTCAGCAGAATTATCACCCAAGTAAAAAATAACAATCATGATAGCGAAGATTAAAACAAGAGCCGATTTTGGAGGAATAGTAAATTACGCCAATGACCAAAAGAACAAGAAAAAGAGTGCCACACTTTTGGCACATGAAGGTGTTTGTGCTATCAACAATAAAACCATAGCAGATTCTTTTCAGATACAAGCCTCTATGCGCCCGAAAGTAAAAAGTCCGGTGAAACACGTATCACTTGCTTTCTCTCCGCAAGATACCATCCATTTTCCCGACGACGAAAAAGGAAATGCGCTTATGGTGGAGATTGCCAAGAAATGGATGGAACAAATGGGGATTCGCAATACCCAATATATCATAGCCAGGCATCATGATACGGAACATCCACATTGCCATATCGTATTCAACCGGATAGACAATGACGGTAATCTCATTTCTGATAGCAACGAACGGATACGAAATGCAAAAGTCTGTCGTGCTCTAACAAAAGAGTATAAACTTTACTTTGCTACTAAAAACAGCAAAGCTAGAAATAAGAGCCGTTTGCGCCCTCATCAATTACGTAAGTATAATCTTCGTTCCTCAACTCTTGATGTGTTGGTGGCATCTCGCTCATGGCATGACTTCTTCCATATGCTCAAAGAAAAGGGAATAGATGTACGTTTTAATCGTGCAGAAAACTCTGATAAAATTCGTGGTATATCCTTTTGTATGGATGAATTTAGCGTTGCCGGTTCTAAACTTGATTCTGATCTAAGCATTAACCGTCTTTGTGCGACATTGGGTAATGTGGCAACAGAACTTATAGTGCAACCCCATCAAGCAATTGTTCCTAGTGCAGGCGGAGGAACCAGTAACGAACAGGGATGGCGGGATGATAAGAACAAGGATAACCAAAGAAACGAATCTTTTTATAAAACCTCAAAACGTAGAAGATAATGAAAGAAGATGTAGTAGCTGCAAATCTCGCAAATTTGCGTCAAAGTATCAATGAATTAAAGGAATGCGTTAATGGGCAGAATGTAACTCCAAACCAAACGGAGCAACATATAAAGGTGGATTTGGATGAAAAGACCATTTATAATGGAGTTGCCAAAAGCTTCTGTACTTGCTGGAACGATGCACTGTCAGTAGTGAAGAAACATGTTTGGAAACAACAACCTGATACATTGCCATTTTCACTATGGTTCCCCAAAATTGTTGACATATTCAAGCAAAAATCAAGGTTACTTGAATACATATATACCCACATTTGTGATTACAATCTCAATCGCCTTAATATTGAGATTAATACGGAGAACATATTAAGACGGCAGGATGAGATACTTTCAAAAATCAACGAACTGAAACATCCAATAACCATTATTCCACCCAATATAAATGGACTGTTTATACGGGGACATCATATTAAACTTCGATATGTTATAGTTATTGTAGCCTTAATTTTGACGTGGGCTGTTGCTGCTTCCGTTAGTAGTCTGAAATATAAGGAAGAATCTTTTGCGCATTATTCCATGTATCGGGTAGTAAAGGAACAACATCAGTACTTAATAGAACAAACAGGGATGAGACTAACTCTTGACGAACTACCGAGATTTTCTCGGTAGTTGCTTTTTCGTCCAATTCTCCACTATCATAAATATTCTTTAGATGAAGCCCTATATTGTCCGTTGAACAGTTAAATAACATACTCATAGCTTTTTGAGTACACCAAATAGTCTTATCCTTATAATAGACCTCAATGCCTTGTTCCTTACCTTCAATCTGGAATATCAAGAACTCAGCAGTGCTATTTCTTATTTCTCTTCGATTTGCCATAAATTGCTTCTCATATGCATGCAACAATACACTAAACAGCAATAGTCAATTTATATATGTTTACCTTTTTGCTTTAATTTGGGTGTTTGGGAATCTGGTACCTTTTGCGGAGCGTTGACTTTTATTGTTAATGGCATTGGAAAATCTACACCGACAAGAAGTGCTTCTCCTTCTCCAAAACTTGGCAAGAAAGACAGACTATTCCTATTTGCAGCAGATGCAGCATTTTCTACTGCCTTTTTATCTTGTTCATTTATCAATCTATGAACAACAAACGTACCCATTTGACTTAGTGTTCCTAACGGAATATCTCTTGGCATTTGTGTAGCTATACACAAAAATAGTCCATACTTGCGTGCCTCTTTTGAAATTTGTTCAAAGGCATCAAGAGGTTTTGCCGAGAAATATTCATCTGCGATACTTTTATTTAAGAACTGATGAGCCTCGTCCATGAATATAATTATTGGATTATCCTTATAAAGTCCCTTTCTTGCTTCATTCAACAGATAATTTCCTATTGCATTAACTAATATTTCTCTTACTTGGTAATCGAAACTTACTTTTGAAAAATTCAATCGCAAAACACTATTCTCCCCATTCAAGAATTCTTGTATGCCTTCTCTTAAGTCTTTTGCATCGGGAATAGTGTCTTTTCTAAAACCGAAAATTTTATTGTATTCAGATGTTGACATGACATTGTTAATTCGAGATATCAAACTTATACAATTTGAAACATCAGTTTCATTCCTATCTCCCCACATTGAAGGATTATTCCTATCCGAATCCCAATTACATTCATTAGTAATCTGTGCAGCAAGAAGATTGAAATCAAAATTACATGATTTGTCTTCTATCTGTACAATATGATTATAATAAAAAACTTCAAATGCGCGCTTTGTCTTCTTGGCTTTGTATATGTTTCCCTTGATTGGATTTCCTTGAGAATCTTGTTTATAATATAAAGATAACTCAGTATTATTGTCAAGTTTGGACATCTTCAAAGATCTAATAGCTTCCATTAGTTTTGGCACTTGCGTCTTTGAAGACGGATGTAGCAAATAATACAATTCGTCAATTGAAAGATTCTTATAATCGAAAATGTATTCACCTGTACCCAGTTCAATATTCTGTATATTCTCATTGATATTATTGTATTCTCCCGTAGCATCAATCAGAATACATTTGTTTTCCGTGTAATCTGATGCAAGTTCTATAAGTTTTGCCACAGTCCAACTTTTTCCTCCTCCTGTCGTCCCCAAAACAGCACAATGACGACCGAAAAGAGAATTAAGAGAAATATTACATAAGGCATTATTGGATGTTAATTTTCCTAAAGGAGCAAATGGAACATCCTTATCATCTGTTTTTATACCAAATGCAGATATATATGCACCTATTTGTTCGTCAGAACATGAAAAAACCTTAGAACCAACAGATGGATAACGAGAAACAGTTTTGATTATAGACTCAGGTTTGTAAATATCGAATAGAGCAAGTAATTCAACTTTTGCAATTGGATGGAACTGAGTATCTTCTTCATTTATACTTCTATTTGTTATTTCTGTTCTTTCCCCTTGAGGAAGATTCAGTTCAAACACCCTTCCTAAGAAACCGTATTCTTGACCTTCAATAACAACAAAACTGCCAACAGAGCCACCCGAAAAGATTTCTCCATTAAAATAGAATGTATGTAATAATTTTGCAGAAGGAATCTGCAAACGAACATATTGTGGAGTTACCTCACAAACATATCCAACAAATTTGTTATGGTCGAATGGCTTCATAATTATTGGGATTATCTACCTCATAAGAGCTATTATACGGATAGTTTTCTACAAAGGCTTTAAACTTAGAGAAAATTATTGTTACATTTTGAGTGACAGTTCCATCTTCTGCCACAAAATCAGGAACTAAATTATGTGTTATGCCACTTTCTTCCCATTTATCTGCTTCTCCATCTTTGGCGAAGTTTTTCATGCCAAAACAAACAATAAGCAAATGAAAGTTAGGGTTTTGAAGTGCAGCCTCCTTAATAACATTTTGAATATGCTTGTCTTGAAATCCAAAACCTGCAACAATTAACAGAGTTCCCTCTTTTCGAAGGGTACTCTGTAAATGTGACATCATTTCAAAATATGGTTGTTCATAACTGCTTTCATATTTCTCACTTGCAGGATATATGATGCATGGATGATCTGTTGTTTCTTTTTGATATATTTTACCATCTTTCTTTTCCCAATCTATACTACCATGCAATTTAAACAGTTGTATTACATTAGGAACAAAACTTTCTTCGTTCTTAATCCTAGTACGTTCCCTATATACAACGTCATGATCAAAGTTACTTCCATTGAACAATCGTGGATAAGAGAATGAAAAACCATCTATAATGGTATAATTCATTCTTTGAGCAGCTTGCTCAAATAATGTATCATAATTTGTCGTATATAGTTGAACTCGTGGTTCTGCGGGCTTACGCGCTGTTAGTTTTCTAATAAAATCCTGATGGTGTCTATTATTCTCGTCAAGAGGCAACTTGCAAGCATCGGCAATCTTCTTTTCTAATTTACATCTTAAAGAATTGCCTTCGTCGTCTTTAATCTCACCATTCAACTTTTCATACAAAATTGTAAAAGACAAAAAGTCTTCAATATTCTTAGATTCAATAATTGACTGGCATTTATCTTTTAAAATACCATCATTTTGTGTTAATACAGAGCTAATCGCATTTATTTCCTCTTCATAGCTTTGCCATAATTCTGTACGAGTTTTCCCTCCATGAGCCCCATTTTCCATAGAAGTGCCAGCTGCTGTCAAAACTGCAATATTTTTAAGATGACTAGTATATTTACTAATATCATTCGCTATTAAACGAAATGCTTCAGAAGTGGCATACTCCTTGAACTGGGCAACTCCATCTCCATCATTTTGTTGTTGAGGATTATTATCAATATACCAATGTTCCTCATCGTAGGCAACAGATTTGGTTATCGTTTTATATAAGAATATCTTTTCCATTATAATATCCAATTTAATTTACACTCTATCAACGATAGTCTCTAAGTCATTCAACTTAACCAACATGAATGCCATTCGCTCGTTTCCCCAGTATTTATTAGGAATGTCTTTGACATTGAATAGCAACTTTTGCAATTCAGCATCTGTGCCACTCGGCTTTCTTATTCGAATCATGAAATATGATGAGTTGTGTGGCTCACTTGGATAATTCGACTGAATTAGACGCTCTTTCGTCCATACATCATGCTTTGTTCGGACAATCTTGCAGAGGTTACCGACATATATCTCTCCTTTGACATACAAGAGCAAATACTTTGCTTTGTTCCAAGGAGAATCTGCAATTTTATCCAAAGGAATGTTGTACCAAAGATTGTCAAATGTCCATTGACGTTTCTCTTCACTACCAGCAACCGCCACCATTACCAAATCGTCTGGCAACATTCCAACCTTTTCTTCTTCAGTGATATATGCCAATGTGCGTTGTGGCTTGGCTTTAGCCACATGAGTATCAGCTGTCGTGAATTTCATCAAGATGTCATTCAAATGCACTCTCAGCAAGGATTCGCTATTGGGTAAAAGAGGGAATGCACCGATATTCACACTTTCTATACTAGCACTATAGTAACGTCTCTTGATGTATTCATCGTTACCACGACCAGGAAAGAGGATATAGCCACCAATTATTTCTTTGGAGCGATATGGTTCATGCTCTTTGCTATAATAAATAGCGTCACGGTAGCGATGCATCTGATTGATAGCATCAGTTGGGGGGTAATCACCTCCTGGAAAATTTGACATTTCAGCAATATCTTGCTCCTCAAAATCTTTGTCAAGCTTTTTGTCGTTAATAACACGATATTTCGCATCATACAAATACGTCAAGACAACTTCTCCAGATGCCTTGCGAATATTAAGCACAATGTCTGGACGTTGCTCTGTTGTTGCTGTATTAATGCCCATGCTATACTCATCCTTACCGCTTGTTCGGTTAAATGTATGCTGATAATGAAGAGTTACTACGTCTCCTTCATGTGCTGCCAGTTGCGCCTTACGTTCATCCTTATCATCGTTCTCTGCTTTGGGGTAATGATATTCCACAATATGCTCCAAAGAGGAATTTGTAAATGGATTGAGCAATGTTCCTTTAGGCTCTGTCACCAGTTGTTCATGTGATGGCTTGTTATAGTCAATACCCATGACATCAGCTACCAACTTCTTAATCTTTATGAAGCACCATAGCTCATAAATCTCCCATATTTGTAGAGTTCCAATGTTTGCAGCTCCATTATACAAGTCAATTCCTCGTTTCAATTTCAACCAATCCTTGTAAATTTGCTGATAACCTAATCGGTTTTGCAGTACAAGACTGTCTTGTTTCATACCATCGAAACGACCTACTGTTTTGAAGAATGGGTGTTTCGAAAGTTTTCTCAGAGAATCCTGATAGTCTGTCCACATCTGGCGATGACGTTCTGAAAGCTCTTCTTGAGAGGAACTGAGAACTGACGTTATTACAGAAGAAAGTCGTTTTCCAATACTTTGAAGAGTATATTTCACGAAACGGTTTTCCATCGTGTCGTGTGTAGAATGTGCTTCATTATAGCCAAAGTAATATTCTTCCAGTTTCCCTTCTTTTTTTACTTCGCTATAGCGTTCTTCCATGGCAGGTGTCCAGAACTTAATCTGTTCTGCCTTTCTTGATGTGTGGAAGTTCACAATTTGTGAATGTGGATTCCGTATCACACGTTTTACGTTCTTCACATAGTCATCCACAACGCTTTGGAATGAAGCCATCCATGTGGCATCGGTATTAATCCGTCCTCGACTGAATTGATGGAGAGTAATGCTCAGATAGCGATAGATGACGTTTTCGTACTCCTCGTTAATTTCCCGTAATAGCGACTTGTAATCGTTTTTTGTGTCAAGTTTGGGTGATACTACATCAAAAGTTACATAGCTATCTTTACGGACACCATTCTTCTGATAGGAGAAATCTAGTTTGAACACTCCTGGCTCATTCAAAAAGTCCAACTCTCCCGTGAGGGATTTTTCTTCCCTTCCATTCAACTCTTCATCAACAAAGAAGCTATCCTCTATGTCTTTTCGTACATGGCGGATTTCTGGTACAGAGTCTTTATCTACGCCATGGAATAGTAAGCGGACTTGATATTTACAAGTCTCAAAAATGACAGGCCATAATTTATCCCAAACCTTGCCCGCTGCAAGTTTTGTTTCTTCTTCGTCTTCAGTTTTCTTCCTTGTAATTGGACTGTATAGGCGAAGTTCACATTCATCTTTTGAGGTATAACGACAATATGTTTCTGGCGCATCAATATCTGGATTGTCTTTCCTTGAATAATTGATGCGACCCTTGAAGCGTTCCCACGAATAGCTTATGTCTTGCGTGCGAACAATTACCTCGTAATCTGGATGAATGAATCTTAAAACCTCTGTCTGCATATGTCCTTTCTATACGATTATGGCCAGAAACGAGTGAACTCTTGATTATTCAATCGGTCAATCATTTCTTGTATCTTCTCTTTGGCTGTTTGTTGATGTTCCTTGTCCTTTTCTGCCAGTTTTTCTGCCTCATCATTTTCAGATGTTGTAATATCGCTTGATGTTTCTTTGATGTCTGGAGCCAATTCTTTCAGCCATTCTAAACGATTGTCATAAGGTACATTAACTTTACTTTTATATTCTCTTGACAACGCAAACATCTCTGCATCGCCCTCAATGCGTGGAAGAATCTTCATTAACAGAATGTTATTTACAGATTGTGCAATGGCATCATCCAGTACCTTGCCTTCATCGAGCATCACACCAACCATAATGGTCAGTTCGTTCAGCACACGATAACTAACCTCAAAAGGAGTGCCTTTCAATGCCTTGTTGATTTCCTCCAACTGTGATGGAAGTTTTTCTACTAATTCTGCTGCGACATCTGAATGTGCCTCCAGAACCTCGTCGGCAGTGACATATCGACGAGCGAAAGCATTCTGCCATTTTTGTTGCTCTTCGCCAGACAAGTACTCCAAGTTTTTGCTACCACCGAACATATTGCGTAGATTACCTCCATTCATTTCTATGGTCATAGCACGGTCAATCACTTTACGAGAGAACTGATGCGTGGTATCATCCATATTGACTGTACCAATGATTACTACATTGTCCGGAAGGGTTAGTCCTTCGGTTGTCAGGTCTGTACGTTTGCCGACCACTTCATTAATATTACTTTCGGTTTTAATATTAAAGAGTTTAAGGTAGATGTCCCTGTCGGTCAAATTGCTGCTGAAAGGCTCTCCTGTTTGTGCATTCTTTGTGTGGGGTATTTCTGAAAATTCACGGAAATACAGCGCATCAATTATTGGCTCTGTTTTAACCATGGTCATATCAACCTCGCCAGTTTCTTCATTCTTTGGATGCTTGCGAGTTTCCAATATGCTCAAAATCTCTGCAAAGTATTGTTCTACAGGCGCCAGATTCATTTCATCAAGACAAACAAAGAATGGAACTGTAGGGAACATTTTGGCCTTTACCAAGAACTTGACGAACTTAGTGAACTGATAACCACCCTTCCCTAATCGGCTGTAATATCCCAACAATTCTGTTGAGTCATGCCAATTTGGTTTTACCTCAATCATACAATAGTTGCCAGGCGTTGTGCCAGCCTTGTCTTGCAAGTATTTTGGACATGACTTAAAGGCAAATTCACGGACAATACGACTTTTGCCCGTACCAGAAATTCCTGCAAGTAGAAGGAAGGGCTTAGTCTGAAGAGCTGCTACAGAACGTAAAATATCGCCATTATTTAATATTTTTTCAGATGGTTTCCAGCTTGAAACAAATGCAGATTTTGGCTTATCTGACATGTACATAAGTGCTTCAATTGCACCTTCTTCTATTGATTTCATAATAACACTATATGATTTTGATAATTCCTTATTTTTACTACACACGTTTTTGAGTGTTTCAATGATGTTCGCTTTCTGGCAAAGGGTACTTTCATCATCATAGTATAATCCTCTAAAAGGAGAATTGTTTAAATTGTTTTTTTCTACTAGATAACAACTGTTAAGAAATTCCGGGAAATACTTATCTGCAATTCCATAGAACCCTCTGGGTTCCACATCTTTTGCAGAACCCAACATAAATAACGCCATCTTTTGGTGATGAATATTAGTTAGTGAAATGCCGTTTCTGATGCATTCATTTAATTCATCAACACTAGAGAAAGAACTTCTTATATTCCTGGTTTTATTATCTATTATTCGTAAAGTAATCTGGTCTTGTCGCCCATGAAGATAATCCAATATTGTTTTAGAAGTTCTAGCTTCTTTTAATTCACAACAAAATCCAGATAATAAATACCTTAACCAAGTTATTCTGTCACTGCCTTCTGGGATAGGAAAACTCTCAAGTAGTCGATGTACAACTGAATTAACTGATATTGAAAAACCATCAATTTCGAAAGGTTGTACAATTGAAAAAATAGCATTTATTGCAGCTATTGCTCTATGTATTGAATTAGAGTCGTTCTTTTCATATGTTTGGTATAAAAGAGCGACAATGTAACCAAGCCTTGATTGTACATTTTCTCCATTTTTAATAGAGTTTAAGGCCTGCATACCTTTTGTAAGTTCATGATTTAGTAAACCTATTCTAAAAAGTTCTTTAGCTCTAGAACGGCCATCAGAAGTAGAAACTCCTAGTGCCTCAGTTAAGTTTGTGGCATCATCGGGAAATGTACCAACTAGAATGTTACGATTCCATTCACCCCATTCAGAAAGAAGGGTGTCATAATAGTTATAGATACAATTAATGTTATATTTCATAACTTTCTAAGCATTATAACGTGTTCATACTCTATTTTACTATTTTTCTTGTTTCTAGGAATAGATGTTCGATGGTCTTTTATTACATACTTATAATAACCGAAGCTTTCGTATCCCACTTCTATTGCTAATTGTTGAATAATTTCATGGGTTGGTATTTCTACTCCTTTTATAGTGTTATCTCCAATTATAACATGGTATTCCCCATGTTTTTTTAAGACATTATGTACACATGCGAGGTTTTTATACATGTCATTAAAATATGCTTGGCATGTTAATGCTCTCAGCTTATCCCTATCGACAATTTTGTCAAAATATGGTGTAAAATATTCTTTTACCACTTCAGAAATCTCTTGGGTACGTCTTCTTTCATGTCCAACTTGTTTCTCTCTTAATCTATTTGCAATATTATTGTCAATTGTTCCACAGAATGCACTTTCCACCTTAATACAACGAGTGTAATCTAATGCATTTATGTATGGTGGGGAAGAAATAGCAATATCTATAATGGGGCTTTCTAATAGAAAATCTGTCGCATCATCACCAATCCAGTTAATCCTTCTATTTGCTTTTTTTGAAGACAACATTTCTTGCATAGCAACAAAATGTACATTAAAGCTGTACATGAAGGAAGACTCAACATCTTTTGTCTCTTTCGGATACTTTGTTGAAATATAAGGCTTCAATGACTGTCTTTCCATTAATGATACAGGCTTAATTGCATCTGCATAAGTCACCATAAAAAAAGGCCGATATTTCTTTGGAGCAATAGATATTATGGCAGATTTCAATTTCAGTAAATTCGATAAGTCTTCTTTCTTAAACCAGCGTTTTATACCTGATAGATTAGGAACCTCTGCCTCTTCAAACGTTTTCCAATCGCTAATTAATGATGCCTGTACCTCATTTATCTCATTCAGTTCACTTTTGCTGAATATGGTTGAACTTACTTCTGCCACCATTCTGGCAAACGGGTCCATCTCTAATCCATAAGGATTATTTCCACTAATAACAGTTTCTACAGCAGTTGTACCACTCCCCATGAAAGGATCAAGAACGTTCATGTGTTTCTTGCCAATTGAAGCAAGGATGGCACGGGGTACCAAAAAAATGCTTCTTGCAGGATATCTATTGTATATTCTGTTCCCATATTCTTTAACATTTCTAGAAGAGGGAAAAGAGATTTCTTCCCCCCAGCCCAGTCTATACGGATTATATAAATCGATTTCTATTTTGTTTCTCCTATCCATTTGAGTACTACTAAACTTTCACGAACATATTTTTTTTCATAATCTGATAATAATATCATTTGTTGAGATGATGCTATTACCTTTCTATATACCTTAATATTAATGCATTTATAGCCTAATTCTTCTGCCTGCCTTGCAAGAATAACATCTGTTGCTATTGGAGTCCCACCATAGACGGAATTACCAACGACAATGCCGACGGTGGCTCCTTCATTAAGATTCTTTGAAAGATTAAAAAGAAATTTACCCATATCAGAAAAATAACCTTTTAACATGGGAATAATATTGTTACTCCATAAATCTTTCTTTTCAAGAATTGGCACAATCAAATTGTTTATAATGTCAGTCCCATAGGTCTCATTTCGTGGGTTCCACCGATAGTGGACATGACTTATTACAGATTTGTCTCTAAACAGTTTTTGATCTTCTTTTGTAGTAAAAAAACCTCCAACCCATAATTCAGTTAGATAGACCTTGCTATAATCAAAACAATTCGCATACGGAGGAGATGTTAATACAATGTCTGCTTTTGAAGGTAGAGCATACCCCTCAAGGTTACTTTGATAAAAGATAGTTGTTTCGCCTTTAAGATTTGTGTTCTTAATATCGCCAATGTACATCGATAATCTTCCAACCAATTTCTCCTTTAGAGCGCTAAATGACAGCGGTTCTGGAAGCATTCTTTTTTTCTTAACACCATTACCATTTTTGTGATGCGTTGATATTTCTTCTATTAGGGACAAAAGGGCCAAGGAAAACAAATTCCGAACAGTTTCATCACCTCTTTTTGAAATATAACTTTTAATTTGTAGTAGAGAATTCCACGTTGTTTCATCAAAATATTTAACAATCGTTTTATTGTCAATCGACAAGGTTATTGGCCACTTCTCAATCGACTCAAATAAATTGATTTCATTAACGAAGTGCTCTACCTCGATGTCAGAGTAATGCCTTGTTTTAACAGTAGATGCAAAAATGCCTAATGGATTGACATCCATAAGATATGCATTGTACCCCATTTTATTAGCTTCAAGTCCTGTCGTTCCGACTCCACCAAAGGGATCGAAAATAATATCTTCTGAAGATCTTGAATATTTTGAAACGAATTCATTCACGAAGGATGGAGAGAAGCCTTCTTTATATCCATACCATCTATGAATTGGCGTTCTTAATGATTCGTTAAAATTGACGGGTGTATCATAAGTACCAATGGTAAGTCCCATTGGATTATATTTGTTTTCAAGAGCTTGATAGACATCCATCAAACGCGCTTTTAGTATTTTATTTTCTTGCGTCATTGCTAAGACGTTATGTAATTCTATTCCATTTTGTTATCTGTCAGCAAGTCCTTCATATTGACATTTAGAACTTTTGCAATCTTATTTAATGTTTGAAGGTCTGGCTGTGATGCATTTGAGCACCATCGGCTTATGGTTGTAGTGCTAACGCCAAGTTGCTCTGCAAGCCATTTACCAGTTTTCTTCTGCTCAACCAGTACCACCTTTAATCGATTCAAATCGTCCATTGTAATTTTATTTAAGTTCAATGCAAAGGTATTAACATTTTTCGGAATAGCCATTATAGGCTTTTTTTTTATGCTTCTATAACGAATCGCATATAGCAAATCAGATTTGCAATCGTTTATTACTATGTGTATTGTATATAGAAATTGAGTTCTACCCCCTATTGTATCACTTACCGCCATAACTTTATTTGATAATTTATAATTCTTTATTTATTATGACAATTTTATCCAATTTATCAAAAGTAGTATCAATAAACGTGCGGCTTATTATTTTGGTTGTACGGATTGGTTGAATGCCATCATATTGTTTACGAAAGTATTGCGGTTCAAAAGCAAGATGAAGGTCATAGACCTCTGTATCTCCCTCCATTTGCTTCGCTTCCTTTGACATGATGGTTCTGACCCTAATTATCTTATAGGTATCACGAATACCTTCTCCTTTAAAATAAGGCATGAAGTAATGTAGATTTTGCAAAGCAATAGTTGTGGGGATATGTGATATAAGGTGGCATTACCATCCTTGAAACTTTGCAAATAACCTTTATGGCTACTGTTTGTAATAAGGCCTATAAGCACTCGATTATAGACTTCTACAAATGTCCCTTTTTGTGGTATTACCTTGGATATAGTCTCATGAGACTTCATACTGAGCAGTTCTTCTATAAAGTTCTCCAAAAGTAATCGGTTATGTGTGTCTTTCGGACGGAGTGGAAATGCACCGGTATTTACCTCATCTATATAGTCTTGCGGAACTTAGATACGGCAA
>NZ_JAULLJ010000050.1:0-17703 GCF_030518095.1 Bacteroides sp. ET489 | reverse complement strand
TTGATTTTCATGTGTGCCGCACTTCTGATGTGCGTAGTGAGTGTTTTCGCGGCTCAAACCGCAGGTAGTGAATCTGTGACGTCTGACTTCCTCGACGGCTTCAAGAGCTTTGTCGGGTTGGCCACGGTTGTGGTTCCGGCTGTTGTGGGCTTCATCGCAGGAAAACTGCAGAACCCTATGAACCGTTGGGTTAGCATGTGGGTAACAGCACTCGTCGGCGTGGTTGTTACTTTATTCAGCTGGTGGATGGACTTAGGCTTTCCGCCGTCGGATGCGAGCAGCTGGATCGTGGTGATTGACGCATTGTTCGTGGCACTGGCATCTACTGGTATTGTATCAGTAGTTACTTCGGAATGGCTTGCCAAGTTGTTCGGTGGTAAAGTTAAGAAGGAGTAATGGAGAAGCTCCTTCACACCATAGCCCCGCAGCTGGCAGTTGCCGGGGCTTACTCTTTTATCGGAGAGATCAAGGGTGTTGTATTCGAACTTCGCTGGATGCTGGTGTTCATCGTCGTGATGATCATCGCAGACTTCGTTCTCGGAATTATCGACAGCGTGGTCAAGAGGGGAGAGGATTTCCGGTTTAGTCGGGCTGGCCGACGGACGATGTGCAAGTTTATTGAGTACAACAGCTATCTGGTTCTTGGATTCATGCTGGGCATCGCTATCCTGCAGCCGGTTGGTATCTGTTCTTATACAATCTCCGCCATGTGCGGCCTTGGGTTGGCTATCGTGTTTGAGTTTGACAGCATTATGGATCATGTCTGTAACATTCACGGAATCAAGAATAAGGTGTCGATTAAGAGGTTGCTGGTTGGGTATATCAAAAAGAAGTATGCGTCAGCCGGTGAGATTATCGAGGAAGTCACGAAGGATGAGAAAAAATGATGGAGCCCGCCTCACGGCGAACTCCAACTTGTACTAAAATCTAATTTAGTACATATCTAATACTATGAAAAATATGCCCCAAAAGTAATAAATATAATTGTATTATGAAAATATTAATTGATAATGGCCATGGGAGTAATACCGCCGGGAAGCGTTCTCCCGACGGCAGATTGCTGGAATACGCCTACACCCGTGAGATTGCAGAACGCCTTGTGATCGAACTCCGCAAGCGTGGCCTTGATGCAGAACGCATCGTGAGAGAAGAGATTGATGTGCCGCTGGCCGAGCGGTGCAAACGAGTGAATGAATACAAGGCAAGTGAAGCGATTCTGATTTCCATCCACTGCAATGCTGCAGGTAACGGATCGGAGTGGATGAGTGCACGAGGCTGGGAGGCGTGGACATCTGTTGGCAAGACGAAGGCCGATAAGCTGGCGACCTGCCTATATAATGCTGCTGAACGGGTCGGCTTCAAGCTTCGCAAAGACGAGAGTGATGGCGATCCTGACAAGGAAGGACATCTCTATATCCTGAAGAACACCAAGTGCCCGGCTGTGTTGACGGAGAATCTTTTCCAAGACAACAAGGAGGATGTGGACTACTTACTATCAGAGGAGGGAAAGAAGGCGATTGTCGAATTGCATGTACAAGGTATATGCGAATACTTGGGCGTATGATGTGGCCGACTGATAGCTCCATGATCATTTTCGTGACCTCACGAAAATGGTAGGATGAACGGTGCTTGCAACATTAGCGAATAGTGTTGCAAGTATATATAATAATGTAGAAAGTAAAGTTGCAAGTATGAAATGGATTTATTGTATTATACTGATAACTGCTCTTTGGTCATGTAGGAGCGTGAAGTATGTACCTGTTGAGAGTACTGCAGACAGCATAGTTGTAGAGAAGCTGGTTGAAGTTCAGTTGCCACCTGACAGTGCTACCATCCGTGCCCTGCTGGAGTGTGATGAGAATGGGAAGGTAGTTCTTTCGTGGTTGGACATCGCAAACAGCAGGAACGCAAAGGCCCAGCTAACCATTGACAGCCTCGGCAACCTGCTGGCGAAGATGAAGACGCAGCCCGATACAATCTACAAGCCATCCAAGGAAGTGACGGTCACCAAGGAAGTAAGGGTGCCGTATCCAGTCGAAAAAGAGTTAACCCGCTGGCAACAGATGAAGCTGGAACTTGGTGGATGGGCGTTCGGGATAATAATTACGGCGGCATTGATAATTGCTGGGTGGTTTGTATATAAGTTACGAAAAAAATAGTATTTTTGCCCAAGAACAGAGGTTCAAACTAAGATTAACAAATGTTTCCCCGACAGTTTTTTTGCTGTCGGGGATTTTTAATGACCGATTCATTTGTTATGAAATAAAGCTATATTCTACTAATTATTTATATTTGTAATTATTTAATTTTAGAGAATATGGAAATAAATGAGATTTATAAAAACGTTTTGAGTCTGTTTTATGAGTACAGATATAAGAATTACATTGAAAGCTTGTCATTTTTATATGGAAAGTATTATGAATTGTTGAAAAACGAAGATAAGGAACTTGCAGAGAAAGTATTATTATGTTCAAAAAATATTCTTTCGTATATAAAAGGGGAAATAAACGGAAATGAACTTTTTATTGAAAATGTACATTTTCCTAGTATTATAATACGGCATAGAGAAGTTTTTTTTCGTTCCAGAACTATTGCTAAAACCGATAAGAATTATACGGCGCAAAATATGTTTCATATTCCATTAGGATATAATAAAACGCAATCAGGTCGGTTTGATGATAATAATAGGATTTGCCTTTATCTCTGTAAGTCTTGTTTTAGTTGTTTCTCCGAAGTTGCTCCCGAAGAAGGAAAAGACCTTATGATTTCTCTATTTGAATTTATTCACACAGATATCTCACAGATAGTGGATTTTAGATTGAGGTCAGAAATTGATTTTATTAAATCGAAAGATAAGAAGAATTATCTACTTTGCCTACCATATATTTTAGCATGTATGTTTATAAAGAGAGGTACTTTAGAATATAAATTTTCTCAGTATGTTATGTCTGCATTGGATTATATGGATGAAAGATTACAGATAAAACATGGAGGACATAAAATTAATGTTTATACACCTTATATTGGTTTATCTTATACTTCTGTTTATTTTGATAATGAAGTTATGAGAATAGAAAATAATGAACAGATATATGACAATTATGTGTTTTTAGCCAAATATGGAAAAGAAAATACTGGAACCAGTAAGTTATTAAGTGACATGTTTACCGTAACAGATCCATTAAGATGTCAATGGAACCAAAAAAGTGATTATAAGGGAATAGAGGAAAAGTTAAAAAAGAAGGAATTATTCGTGATTCAATGAATCTTAAATGACAATTAAAATTTTCTATTTACAGTTTATTTCAATAATCTCCCCAAGATCCGTCGTGTAATGCTTTGATAGCTGCTCTTGCTTTAGCTTCCAGCCAGTACCCTGACCTTGCACCGCCAACTTGACGGAATGTCCATGCTTTCCGTTGATACTGTCAATGGCATTCATCAGTCGCTCCCGTTTGTCCCGATCCATTGTGTCGAACAGGTTATGCTGGACATTGTATGTGATTTCCGTGATGATCACTCCAGCCTTCTTATACTGGTAGCCTGTTCTGAAGATGCTTCTCAATCCAGACAGGGCGTAGTGAACAATCTCCAGCGTGTCATCCGTTGGCACCGGAAGATTAACCGAAACGCTTTTCCAATACTGGGGCAGATCCTCCCGGAAGCGGTTAGTCAGAATGAAAACCATGAGCGACACAGCATAGCCTTTCTGCTCCCTGAGCTTCTTGGCGCAAGTGGCAGCGAAGGTAGATACTGCTTCATCCATCTGCTCGATGTTATCGATCATTGTCCCGAAACTACGTGAGGTGCAAATCTGCTTACGCTGCGTGATGTTTTCCGTGATGCAGGATATTCCCTGAAGTTCTTTCCAGGTACGTTCACCTACTACTGTCATATACTTGCGCACCCATGAGCCGGGCAACTGGGTAAAATCGTAGGCGGTCTTCACGCTTTCCTTCTCCAGCTTTGCAGCCTGTCTCCGGCCAATGCCCCATACGTCACCAATGGAAAACAGGCGCAGGGCCTTCTCCAGTTTCTCTTCCGTGTCGATGCAGCAAACACGCTTGTATGCGGGGTATTTCTTAGCGAACTTGTTGGCCATCTTCGCCAAGGTACGGGTCGGCGCTATGCCCAAACTGACGGGGATGCCGGTTCCTTTATATACCTTATTAACTATATTAGTTCCCAGGCTCTGATAATCGGTGATGCCATCCAGGTTCACGAATGCCTCGTCGATGGAATAGACTTCGATTTCCGGTACCAAAGAGGACAGGATGGACATGACCCGTGACGACATATCCCCGTATAACGTATAGTTCGAAGAAAAGACTGCAATGCCGTGTTTCTCTACCAGCTCACGTATCTGGTAAGCCGGTGCACCCATCGGGATGCCCAGTGCCTTAGCCTCATTGGAGCGAGCGATGACACATCCGTCGTTGTTTGAGAGCACAACCACGGGCCGCCCATTCAGCGATGGGTCGAACACCCGCTCGCAAGAGGCATAGAAGTTATTACAGTCCATCAGGCCAAACATATTACCTCCTTCTGCGGTTTTTCTTTATAGTATAGGTAACGATACCCCAAACCATGAAATCATTGTCGGCTGTCACCTTGATACGTGGGTAATCAGGATTTGACGGCACTAACCAAACGATGTCACCTTCGATTGACACGCGCTTTACCGTAAACTCACCATCAACGTAGCATACGGCCAAGTCGCCCTCAATCAGCTCAAGAGATTTGTCGATGACGAGAATATCGCCTTCTTCGATGCCTTCGTCTTTCATGCTATCACCGACCACCCGGCCGTAAAATGTGCTGGAGGGATGCTTGATAAGCTCCTTATTCAGATCGATGGCTTGCTCCATGTAGTCTTGGGCAGGTGAAGGGAAGCCAGCACGGATACCCTCGTCAGCGTAAGGTAACGGTAACGACGTGGATAAGTCCACAAGATGTATTTCGATGTTCCTTTTTTTCATATCAACAAATGTAGGAATATTATCAAATATCCGGGAAGTGATTTTTGATTTTATCACTTTTCACCGCAAAATTCTTGCGTATATAATGTTCTGTAGTATCAATAGATTTATGTCGGAAGTGACGCTGAAGTTCCCAGGTATCAATGCCGGCATTCACTAACGCTACACCGCCGGTGTACTTGAAACTATATAGCTTATAATCCTGAGAAAGACCCAACTTATCTCGTAACAGATTGAAATGGTTACGAAAGTAGTTCTTACCGAGCGGTCTATCACCTGGAGTACCTGAAGCAGAAAAAAGATACAATCCACGTTCTGCTTCAGCATAACCTTCTTTTCTAAGCTGTCGGACTAATTGTGCAGGCATAACAACAGTCTCCCCTTCCCTATTCTTACTTACATCCTTCGGTACGCGAATAGTTTCACTATTGAAATCGAGGTCACCAACCTTCAGAAGCCTACATTCACCAGGGCGAATAGCACAATAATATTGCAACAAACACACTATCCAAAGTTGACGATCGTACTTACGCATGGCTGACATCAGCAATCGTCGGTCGTCATCAGGAATAGGTTTGGCTGCCTCGTCCACTACCTTTCCGAGTTTTGGTATAGCAATTACCGGATTAACTTCAATACAGCCCACATCTTTCATCAAGTAGTCGAAAAAAGAATGTAGGATCTGCGCATACTTTTGCATTGTCAGCCTACTCAGCCCATTCGCAGTAGCAATATCCCTAAGGAAATCCTGTATATGACCGGTCGTAACGCGTGATACATGTAGCTGATCAACCTTGTTATGTTCGGACCACTCGCAAAAAATACGCATCTTTGATTGATATGTCTGAAACGACTTCTTACTGACACTGGCCTTCTTAAGTTCCAAGAAATCGGATAAATGCTTTCGGATGTTTACCACACCATCGCGTTCATTGCCCCAACGCTGTGCGACATTATTCATCAGAATATTGTCAACGTATGTACTTTTCTGCTGATCAAACGGCGACCAACCTGAAACTATTTTCCCGCTCAGTTCCTGGATAATCCGTTCAGCATGCTTATACCGTTCTTCAGCTGAGTACAGTTTAGAAAAACCGCTATACTCTCTAAAACGTTTCATTGCGCCCGTATAAGGGTCTCGCAACGAATATTCGACAAACCAATTCTTATTCATATCACCGCCAGCATCTACCAAGTGCGGCAACACAACAACTGCTTTTTTTCTTCCCATGTTTTCTGATTTTAATCTGATTACTTGATTGACGATTTATGAGCCAGACAAAAACAGACAATTATATATGAAAAATAGACAGTTATCAATAAAAAAACCACTGGAAATCAGTGGTTTAAAAATTTACGTGGAGCTGGAGGGAATCGAACCCTCGTCCAAACGAGGAAATCATAAGCTTTCTACATGCTTATCTTTGCCTAAATTTTCGTGCAACGGCAGAACCAAAGCCATCAACCGCTGCCTTATCCTCTAAAACTTCATTTACAGTGCGAGGCCACCGCAAACTATCCCCGATGTAGCTGCACCACTTGACCGGAATGCTTCGGAGCAACAGCTTCCGAGTGATGTCCCGTCCCAGTACCTTGTACCGGGATTAAGCTTCAATCTACTGTACTTCGATTAAGCAGCGAGAGCGTAATTGTTTTCGCCAGATAAAATTTTGAGGACTGAGATTTAAGTGCCAATCGACGACGCACTGCATGCTTACCTACCATTTCTGCCCGCTGTCAAATCCAGTCAACCCCATGACTTTTTCATGCTTTTCAGCGTTCAGGGCGCAAATATACGGATTATTTTTAAAAAGCCATGCAAACATCCGCCAATAACCACGAAAAAACAAAGAACTCATCTCCCACTGAATGAAAAGTGACACAATATGTATCTTTTTACCACCCGCCGACAACCCTAACCACTATTTTTGCACTACAATTATTCATCAACTACCTTTACTAACAGAAAAGAACCATGAACAAACTATTCATTGCTACCCTACTGCTAAGTAGCGGCACTTTCCTGTCGGGTCAGACGCTGCCCCGCATCCCTGCAACATACAAACCGTCGAAAAGCGCAATGTATCATCGAGGTTGGATCGACTTCAACAAGAACGGCGTAAAGGACGTCTATGAAGACCCTACCGCCCCTGTCGATGCCCGCGTCGAAGACCTGCTCAGCCAGATGACGCTGGAAGAAAAGACCTGCCAGATGGTAACCCTCTACGGCTACAAGCGGGTGCTGAAAGACGACCTGCCTACAGCCGAGTGGAAACAATCGCTTTGGAAGGACGGCATCGGTGCCATCGACGAACACCTGAACGGCTTTCAGCAATGGGGGCTTCCACCGTCGGACAATCCTTACGTTTGGCCCGCTTCAAGACACGCCTGGGCTCTGAACGAAGTGCAACGTTTCTTTGTAGAAGAGACGCGGCTGGGCATCCCTACCGACTTCACCAACGAAGGCATCCGTGGTATCGAAAGTTTCCGTGCCACCAACTTCCCCACTCAGCTGGGCTTGGGACATACGTGGAACCGCAAACTGATTCACCAGGTAGGACTCATCACCGGACACGAAGCACGCATGCTGGGTTATACCAATGTATATGCTCCCATCCTCGACGTAGGCCGTGACCAGAGATGGGGACGCTACGAAGAAGTATATGGCGAATCACCCTATTTAGTAGCCGAACTGGGCATTGAAATGGTACGCGGACTGCAGCACAACCACCAGGTGACTTCTACCGGAAAACATTTCGTGGCATACAGCAACAACAAAGGCGCCCGCGAAGGCATGGCGCGCGTCGATCCGCAAATGTCGCCACGCGAAGTAGAGAATGTGCACGTCTATCCCTTCCGCCGTGCCATTCAGGAAGCAGGCATGCTGGGCATCATGAGTTCGTACAACGACTATGACGGTTTCCCCATACAAGGCAGCTACTACTGGCTGACTACCCGCCTGCGTGGTGAAATGGGTTTCCGCGGATACGTCGTGTCCGACAGTGATGCCGTAGAGTACCTTTATACCAAGCACGGCACTGCCAAAGATATGAAAGAAGCTGTACGCCAGAGCGTAGAAGCCGGACTGAATGTACGTTGCACGTTCCGTTCACCCGAATCGTTCGTATACCCCTTGCGCGAACTGGTAAAAGAAGGCGGACTGAGTGAAGAACTGATCAACGACCGTGTACGCGACATCCTGCGGGTAAAATTCCTGGTAGGTTTGTTCGATTCTCCTTATCAGACCGACCTGGCCGGTGCCGACAAAGAAGTGGAAAAAGCCGAAAATGAAGCAGTAGCTCTTCAGGCCTCACGCGAAAGCATCGTATTGCTGAAGAACGAATCGGAACTGCTGCCGCTCGACATCAACCAGGTAAAGCGTATCGCCGTATGTGGTCCGAATGCGGATGAAGAAGGATATGCCCTGACTCATTACGGCCCGCTGGCAGTAGACGTGACCACCGTACTCGAAGGCATACAGGCCAAGGTAAAAGGCCGTGCCGAAGTAGTCTATACCAAAGGTTGCGAACTGGTAGATGCCCACTGGCCGGAAAGCGAACTGATAGACTATCCGCTGACAGCAGAGGAACAAGCCGAAATAGACCGTGCCGTCGAGAATGCACGCCAGTCGGACGTGGCCGTCGTTGTATTAGGCGGTGGCCAACGGACTTGTGGAGAAAACAAGTCGCGCAGCAGCCTCGACCTGCCGGGACGTCAATTGCAACTGCTTCAGGCCGTACAGGCAACAGGCAAACCCGTCGTACTGATTCTGATCAACGGGCGTCCGCTCTCTATCAACTGGGCCGACGAGTTCGTACCGGCCATCCTCGAAGCATGGTACCCCGGTTCCAAGGGAGGAACAGCATTGGCCGACATCCTGTTCGGTGACTACAATCCGGGAGGCAAGCTGACTGTAACCTTCCCCAAAAGCGTCGGACAGATACCTTTCAACTTCCCCTGCAAACCTTCGTCACAGGTTGACGGCGGACAGAACATGGGACTGGACGGCAACATGACCCGTGTAAACGGTGCCCTCTACCCCTTTGGTTATGGTCTGAGCTATACGACATTCGAGTATTCCGACCTCGAAATCTCACCGAAGGTCATTACTCCCAACGAACGCGTACAAGTAAGTCTTAAAGTGACCAATACCGGAAAAAGAGCCGGCGACGAGGTAGTACAGCTCTATACGCGCGATGTCATCAGTTCTGTTACTACTTACGAGAAGAATCTGGCCGGATTCGAACGCATCCACCTTCGTCCGGGCGAAACACAAACGGTGACGTTTACCCTCGACCGCAAGCACCTTGAGCTGCTGAATGCTGATATGAAGTGGGTAGTAGAACCGGGCGAATTCAGCATCATGGCAGGAGCCTCATCCGAAGACATCCGCCTGAGTGGAGTGCTTCAGGTAGAAGATTATGCAACCCGCCTGCAAGCCATCGAAGCACAAAAGCCACAAAGCCCCGTCACAGCAAGCACCAACTCGGAAAGCGCAAGTCTGGTACTGGACGGCAAAGCCGACACTTCATGGCAAGGGAATAAGGGGGACTACATCACCCTGGCTTTGGACGGTTCTCCACACGTAGAAAAAGTGGATATTACATTCGTCCGCGAGAACAACCTTCCGGCCGAATTTGAGATACAGTTGTCGGGCGGAGGCGGACAATTCCTCACGGTATATTCGGGCACCGTAAGCGAATATGGCAAAGCTATCACTTACAAGTTCAAAGGAAGTACCGCGAGCGATCTGCGCATCGTATTGAAAGATGACCGGGTAGGCGTAGCAGAAATAAAGCTGTAACAGGTACCCTGTCAGAAATATACTAAAACGTAAATTGGCACAAACTGACGCAAACCATTTCTACTGAATGTCTGCGTCAGTTTGTGCCAATTGTATTTTAATATAACAGTACTATAACTGCTTTTGAGAAACACTTGCACGGCTCACGATAAACACTTGTATGGCTCGCGAGAGACACTTGCACGGCTCGCGAGAAACACAAGTGTGGTTCACAGCACCAGCATTCCTACAATACACCCTTCGAACTGGGCAATTCGAAATGATAGATGTCACGCTTCACAGCCATCTTCAGCGCACGGGCCAATGCCTTGAAGATGCCTTCTATCTTGTGATGCTCGTTCTGTCCTTCGGCTTTGATGTTCAAGTTCATGCGGGCAGCATCGCTCAACGACTTGAAGAAGTGGAGAAACATTTCCGTGGGCATCTCGCCTATCTTTTCACGGTGGAACTCGGCATCCCAAACTAACCAGGGACGTCCGCCAAAGTCCAGACAAACCTGACACAAGCAATCGTCCATCGGCAAAGCATAGCCGTAGCGTTCAATTCCACGCTTGCTGCCCAAAGCCTGATACAGACATTCGCCCAAAGCCAGTGCCGTATCCTCGATGGTGTGGTGTTCATCGACTTCCAGATCGCCCTTCACATGAATGGTCAGGTCCATTCCTCCATGCTTGCCTATCTGCTCCAGCATGTGGTTGAAGAAGCCTAAGCCGGTATCAATATCACACTTTCCGTCACCATCCAAGTTGACTGCCACGTAAATGTCGGTCTCCTTCGTCGTACGACGGACTTCTGCCCTGCGTTCGCCGGCAAAGAGGAACTCGGCAACCTTATCCCAGTCTGTCGTGGCCAATGCACACACTTGCAGAAGTCCTTCGCAAGCAGCCTGTCCGCCTTCTGCTACAGGCTTCAAGAGTTGTACGTTGTCGTTCAAAAATATAGCACGGCAACCCAGATTCTTAGCCAATTCCACATCGGTCGGACGATCGCCTATCACAAAACTGTTCGCCAAGTCGTATTCTGGATTGTGAAGATACTTTTCCAACATCCCTGTACGCGGCTTCCGGGTGGGTGCATTGTCGGCAGGCATACTTCGGTCAATGCAGACTTCATCGAACGTGATACCTTCGCCAGCTAGCGTTTTCATCATCAGGTTATGAGCCGGCCAGAAAGTCTCTTCAGGAAACGAAGCGGTGCCCAGTCCATCCTGATTGGTCACCATGACAAACTCAAAGTCAAGCTTACTGCGTATGAAACCCAAATTGCGCATCACCTTGGGGTAAAACTCCAGCTTCTCCAACGAATCCAGCTGATAATCGACTGGCGGCTCGATAACCAGCGTACCGTCGCGGTCAATAAAAAGAACTTTTTTCATCATCTGCTCACGAAAAGTTTTTCAATGCTTCTATCAGTTTGTTATTCTCAATCCGGGTGCCGACCGTCACGCGCAGACAGTTTCCGCACAACGTCACCGAATGACGGTTGCGCACGATGATGCCCTGCCCTACCAGATAATTGTATATCTTGACGGCATCTGTCACCCGCACCAAGAAGAAGTTGGCATTCGACGGATACATCTTGACCGTACAAGGCAACTTGGCAAACGCTGCCTCCAGGTATCCACGTTCTTCTTTCAAGGTCCGCACCCAACGCTCTACTTCGTAATAACGGTGCAGCATCTCAATGGCCTGTTTCTGTGTCAGGAGGTTGACATTATATGGATACTTTATCTTGTTGAACACGGCAATAATCTGAGGAGAAGCGAAAGCCATTCCGAGTCGGATAGCCGCACATCCCCAGGCTTTGGAGAACGTCTGCAGGACAATAAGATTGGGATATTTCTCCAGCTCGGTAAGGAAAGATGGCACTTCGGAAAAGTCGTTGTAGGCCTCATCCAAAACGACCAGCCCCTGAAAAGACGAAAGCAGCTTTTCTATTTCTGCACGCGGCAAATCATTGCCTGTAGGATTGTTGGGAGAACATAGAAAGATAACTTTCGTGTGCTCGTCGGCAGCAGCCAGCAGCTTGTCGGCCGAAAAGCAGAATTGTTCATCCAGCAACACCTTCCGATACTCTACATCGTTGACCTCAGCACATACCTGATACATGCCGTAAGTTGGGTCGATCGCCACAACGTTGTCTATACGGGGCTCGCAAAAGGCACGGAATACCAAGTCGATAGCTTCGTCACTGCCATTCCCCAGAAAGATATGATCGGCGCCAACTTTCTTTACTTTAGCTAATTCGTTTTTCAGTTCGCATTGCAAAGGATCTGGATAACGGTTGTGAGGACCGTTATAGGGATTCTCATTGGCATCCAAAAAAACAGAAGCCTCTACTCCCTTATATTCATCGCGTGCCGAAGAATAAGGCTTCAAGCGCCAAATGTTCGGACGGGTCAGTTCCTGTATTGTTTTCATGATTAGTCGTTTTAAGTTATTGTAAGGCTTTCAATCTCACGGTTATCGCATTCTTATGTGCATCCAAATGCTCATTGGCTGCCATGACTTCAATGGCCGGACCGATATGGCGAATGCCTTCCGGCTGAATCTCCTGGAAAGTAATCTTACGGATAAAACTGTCGAGGCTCACCCCGCTATAAGCCTTGGCATAGCCATTGGTAGGCAACGTGTGATTGGTACCCGAAGCATAATCGCCCGCACTCTCGGGAGAAAGGTGACCAAGAAATACGGAACCGGCATTCACCACCCGCTCGGCAACCGACAGATAATCGGCCGTCTCTACAATCAGGTGCTCGGGGGCATAGGCATTGGTCAGTTCGATGGCTTCGTCCAGACTGCGTACCACAATCAGCTTACTGTTGGCAAGCGACTTGCTGGCAATCTCCTTACGGGGCAGAAGTTCAAGCTGTCGCTCTACTTCGGCCTTGACGGCTTGTTGTAACGACTCGGAAGTGGTAATCAACATAGCCTGGCTGTCTACTCCATGCTCAGCCTGACTCAACAAATCGGCGGCAACAAAAGCCGGATTGGCTGTTTCGTCGGCCAGCACCTCTACTTCGGACGGACCGGCAGGCATATCAATAGCCACATCGCGCAGGCTGACCAGCTGTTTGGCTGCCGTGACGTACTGATTACCAGGACCAAATATTTTGTATACTCGTGGCACACTCTCCGTACCATAAGCCATAGAAGCAATGGCCTGTATTCCACCAGCCTTGAAGATACGACTTACGCCTGCTACCTTGGCGGCAAAAAGTACGGCCGGATGTACCTTGCCGTCACGTCCCGGAGGGGTACAAAGCACAATTTCTCCACAACCTGCAATCTTGGCCGGCACAGCCAGCATCAGTACGGTAGAAAACAAGGGAGCCGTACCACCGGGAATATAAAGACCAACCTTTTCAATGGGCACTGCCTTTTGCCAGCAGGTTACTCCTGCACTGGTTGTCACTTTCTTACCCTCAAAGCGTTGCGCAGCATGGAAAGTCTCTATGTTTTGTTTAGCCAAGCGGATGGCCTGTTTCAGTTCTTCGCCAATCAGGCTGTCCGCTTCGGCCCACTCTTCTTCGGTAACAGCAAGCGAAGCAAGTTGCACTTTGTCAAACTGCTCTTCATAAGCCAGGACAGCACGATCGCCTTCGTCCTTCACTCGATTAATGACGCTTCGTACCGTGTCAAACAAGTCCTCGGTATTCATAACCGGACGTTTCAGCAAATCGGCCCATTGAGCCTTATCTGGATATGTAACAAGAATCATAGTAATAAACGGTTAAATAATCATTTTTTCTATCGGCAACACCAGGATACCCTCAGCTCCCAATGCTTTCAGCTTGCCAATAATTTCCCAAAAGCACTGTTCATCAAGTACCGTATGTACAGAGCACCATCCTTTTTGTGCCAACGGCATTACCGTCGGACTTTTCATTCCCGGCAGTACGGCAACGATTTCCTTCAGTTTCTCTTCTGGCACATTCATCAGTACATATTTCTTATCTTCTGCCGTACGCACTGCATCCATACGGAAAAGCAGTTCGCGAAGAATTTCTTGTTTCTCCGGACAGAGATTCTTGTTGCCAATCAGTAGCGCTTCGGATTTCATTACCACTTCTACTTCTTTCAAGCGGTTACTTACCAATGTCGAACCTGAACTGACAATATCGAAAATCGCATCGGCCAAACCGATACCCGGCGAAACCTCTACCGATCCGGTGATGACATGAACTTCGGCATTCACTCCCTGTTCTTTCAAAAAGTTCGACAAGATGCCGGGATACGATGTAGCTATCTTCTTCCCCTCGAACCACTGAATGCCCGAATACTCAATGTCCTTCGGCATAGCCAATGACAAACGGCATTTACTGAACCCCAGACGTTTGATGATTTCAGCATCTTCGCCTTTCTCCATAAATTCATTTTCACCAACGATACCTATATCGGCTACTCCGGTTGCCACGGTCTGTGGTATGTCGTCGTCGCGCAAGAACAACACTTCCACAGGGAAATTAGTCGATTGTACCAACAGGGTACGCTTTGTCGCACTAAGTTTTATATCCGACTCTTCAAGAAATGACATGGTCTCGTCATAAAGACGCCCCTTGGCCTGCACTGCAATTCTTAGTAACATAACTTCATCTAACTGTTTATATATTAGTATTCATGATTATTATTTCTCAAACAATAAATCAGGTAAATACAAATAAAAAACGAGACCTACCCCATATCCGGTAAGCCTCGTTCATTTATGTCTTTTTTACATTACACATACACTCATTCGCCCACCGAATTATTCGCCAGGATGATGATGGTGATGATGTGTAATGACTGTTCTCATGCTCTTTCTTTATTGTTACAGCGACAAAAATAAAGTATTCGTTTGTAATATCCAAAGATTTATCACAAAATATTCCGTTTACCTATCACTTTTTCACCATGCAAAAACAAAAATGCTACAAAAGACATCAAACCAAAGGTAAAATCTCCTCCGACTCAACATCACAATGATGGAAATGCATCTCTTGTTCAGCTTTCTCACGCGGAAAAGTGAAATAAGTACAGATAGCTTCTGTACAGAGTTCACCGGCACTGTTGTACAAACGAGCTTCGATGACAGCTAGGTTTCTTTTCTGTTCGCGCAATGAAGCACGCAACACGACATGTGTATCATTTGTTGAGATAGACTTCCGGAAACGTGTTTCCATTTTCGAAGTCACACCGCCTGTCTGCAATTTACGAAATACGACCCAACCGCAGATCTCGTCAAGCAACACTGACTGGATGCCACCATGCAACGTATTCAGCCATCCCTGATACTCGGGACGAGGTTTCCATACACTAACTATCTCGTCACCGTCTTCATAAAACACCATTCTCACTCCAGCTTCATTATCAGGCGAACAGCCAAAACAATTATAGCCTTCCATATCTTTCCATGGATTGATAATCTTTCTCATAGCCTCTATTTTTATGACCTTAGAACTATAAATTATTAATGTAGCAGCGAAGATAAAAAATGTCCCGTAGAAATCATAATCCTACGGGACACAACTAATGCCTAAATCAAACTTCTTTTTACCTTAAGCATGTTATTTCCATTTCTTCACACCTTTGGAATTTTCAGGAGTGGCCTCTATCAGACTTAAAGCAAAACCACCACTTCGTGCTTCTTTGACAGACAGACGGGTTTTAGACGTTACAATTCCCTTCTTTATCTGATATTCGGTCGGATTCTCCTTGTAATCGGCCGTCTTTCCGTCGGCATATAAAGTTGCGACATATTTCTTACCCGGCTCCAGAAAATCAAGAGCAAATGTAGCTGTGCGGGTATTCTCGTCAGTAATACCTCCCACAAACCAGTTACTTGTACCTTTGGCTTTACGTGCGATAGTCAGGTAGTCACCCGGCTCGGCTTCGATGTACTTGCTTTCGTCCCAATCAACCGCCACATCTTTAATGAACTGGAAAGCATCCATGTGCTTCTCGTAATTCTGCACCAAATCGGCAGCCATCTGCAAAGGACTATAGAGCGTTACATAAAGCGCCAGCTGTTTGCACAATGTAGTTTGCACCTGGCCATGTGGCAAATCGCCCATAAACTCCAGTTTAGTATCGAAAATTCCCGGAGTATAATCCATCGGACCGCCAATCAGTCGGGTAAAAGGAAGCAATGTGGTATGGAATGGCTTGCTGCCACCAAAGGCTTCGTACTCGGTTCCGCGTGCCGATTCGTTCCCTATCAGATTAGGATAAGTACGGCACAGACCTGTAGGACGGACAGCCTCGTGAGCATTGACACAAATCTTATATTCGGCAGCTTTCTTCACAGCATAAAGATAATGGTTGTTCATCCACTGTCCGTAATGATGTTCACCACGAGGAATGATGTTGCCTACATAGCCGCTTTTTACTGCATTATAACCATTGTCTACCATAAACTGATAGGCCTGATCCATGTGACGTTCATAATTGCGAACGGAAGAAGAAGTTTCGTGATGCATCATCAGTTTGACTCCCTTACTATGAGCATACTCATTAAGCATCTTCACATCAAAGTCCGGATAAGGTGTGACAAAGTCGAACACATAATCCTTGGAATGTCCGAACCAGTCTTCCCAACCTTCATTCCAACCTTCGACAAGAACCTGGTCCAGTCCGTTTTCTGCAGCGAAATCGATATAGCGTTTCACGTTTTCGTTGGTAGCACCATGACGTCCGTTTGGCTTGGTCTTTTTATAATCAGTCTCACCCAGCTTCACTGAAGGAAGTTCGTCTGTATAAGCCCAGGTACTCTTACCAGCAATCATTTCCCACCATACGCCTACATACTTAACAGGCTTAATCCACGATACATCCTCGTAAGCACAAGGTTCGTTCAGGTTAAGTGTAATACGCGAAGCCAATATGTCGCGGGCATCATCACTGACAATCACTGTACGCCAAGGTGATGTACAAGGAGCTTGCAGATAACCCTTATTTCCTTGCGCATCAGGAGTAAGCCAAGACTCAAAAATGAAATTCTTGTCATCCAGATTAAGATGCATACAAGAGTAATCTACCAAAGCGGCTTCGTGCAGATTGATATACAATCCGTCAGCCGTCTTCAGTTGAAGCGAGGTCTGCACACCTGTAGGAGAAAACGGAGTTTGCGAAGAGTTAGGAGTGATGGCTCCTTCCATCAAACCACGTATTTCCGAAAGTTTAGATTCGGTATAGTCATACTCCTGTGTGTCATAGTCACCGGGAATCCAGAAAGCAGTATGGTCGCCCGTCATGGCAAACTGAGTATGCTCCTCCTTAATCACAAAGTAATTCAGATTTTTCTGTAAAGGAAACTCGTAACGAAAGCCCAAACCATCGTCGAACAGACGGAAACGGATAATGATATTACGTTCCTGTGCCTTCTGATTCAGCGTAACGGCAAGTTCATTGTAATAGTTGCGTATCTGCTTTTCTTCTCCCCAAACGGGTTCCCAAGTTTCATCAAAAGTGGAAGTTTTGGTATCGGTCAGTGTAAAACCATTCATCAGACCGGGATCATCTTTCAACTCCAACCCTAACTTAGAAGGCTTGATGACAACCTTTCCTTTATAAGAAAGTTCATAAACGGGTTCCCCCTGCGCATTTACAGAAAAGTTGAGCTGAAGTTGCCCATTAGGAGAAGTGATACTTTCTGCCATAGCTGCGCTACAAGCAAAAAGCGCAAAGATAAAACAAGCAAATTTCGTACAGATAGTTTTCATGTTTCTCATGTTATATGGTTGATTAATAATTATCATACCACAAAGATAAAAAGGAAAAGACTTTTAAAGAAGAAGGACAAACAGAAAAGACTCAAGAAAGCAATACAAACGTTTGCATACACCCTTCCAGCAGAGAAAATGACATGTCTTTACTACGTATCTATCCGAAATCCACCGTTTTTTGTTTCAGAAAAGTTGCGATCTTAACCCTCATAAAAAAC
>NZ_JAULLJ010000005.1:0-181685 GCF_030518095.1 Bacteroides sp. ET489 | reverse complement strand
AAAGAAGGTGTGCTTTTTGACACACCTTCTTTTGCTTTAATGCTATTGCCGCAAGTGTGATTACTTACGCAAGCCAAGCTCTTTAACGATGGCACGATAGCGATTGATGTCGCGGTTGTACAGGTAGTTCAGTAACGCACGGCGTTTACCTACCAACATCGTCAAGGCTCTTTCAGTACTATAATCCTTTCTGTTGAGCTTCATGTGCTCAGTCAGACGGGCAATACGGTAGGAAAACAAAGCTATCTGAGACTCAGCTGATCCAGTATCAGAGTTAGACTTTCCGTACTTGCCGAAGATTTCTTGCTTTTTAGCAGCGTCTAAATACATAAAATGTTTAATTAAAAAGTTATTGAATATTCCCTTTCGGGGCTGCAAAGGTAGATATTATCTTTGATATGGCAATGACTTTCAGGCAAAAAAGTGATTGCTATGTTCTTTTTTGTCGAAAATAGTTGAGTGTTTGTGCCCGATTGCGTAACAACGGATTGTAATGTTAAAATTAAAGCGACAAATAACGATCCCTGCAGGAAGGATGGCAGTGATTGAAGGTTGTACATTGGAAAAACGGGTGTGGAAACAGAGAATTAGAGGGTTAAGGAAGCGACTTTTTGACATATACCGGACGGTAATCGTAAAAAATACACTATCTTTGCACCCTGAAAATAATAGGTATTCGTATGCAAAACATCAGAAACATTGCCATCATTGCCCACGTGGACCATGGCAAGACGACGCTTGTAGACAAGATGCTGCTGGCCGGAAATCTGTTCCGAAGCAACCAGAGCACGGGTGAATTAATGCTGGATAACAATGATTTGGAGCGTGAACGAGGAATAACGATTCTTTCGAAAAACGTATCTATCAATTATAAAGGTACTAAAATCAATATTATCGACACTCCGGGACACAGCGACTTTGGCGGTGAAGTAGAGCGTGTGCTCAATATGGCCGACGGTTGTATCCTGCTGGTGGACGCTTTCGAAGGGCCGATGCCGCAGACGCGTTTTGTGCTTCAGAAAGCTTTGCAGATTGGTCTGAAGCCCATTGTGGTGGTCAATAAGGTCGATAAACCCAATTGCCGTCCCGAAGAAGTATATGAAATGGTATTTGACCTGATGTTCAGCCTGAATGCAACGGAAGATCAGCTTGATTTTCCTGTGATTTACGGTTCGGCCAAGAATAACTGGATGAGTACCGACTGGCAGAAGCCAACGGATAATATTACTCCGTTGCTCGATTGCATCTTGGAGAATATTCCGGCTCCTGAACAACTGGAGGGTACGCCGCAGATGCTGGTGACTTCACTTGACTATTCTTCCTATACCGGTCGTATAGCAGTGGGACGTGTTCATCGCGGTACGTTGCGTGAAGGCATGAATGTGTCCTTGGCAAAGCGTGACGGAAGCATTGTAAAAACAAAAATCAAGGAGCTGCATACATTTGAAGGTATGGGCCGTGTAAAAGTGCCCGAAGTATCGTCGGGTGATATTTGTGCGCTGGTGGGTATCGAAGGATTCGAAATCGGTGATACCATTTGCGATTATGAAAATCCGGAAGCATTGCCGCCTATCGCTATCGATGAGCCTACCATGAGTATGCTTTTCACCATTAACGATTCGCCTTTCTTCGGTAAAGAAGGAAAGTTTGTGACTTCGCGCCACATTCACGACCGTTTGATGAAGGAGCTGGACAAAAACTTGGCTTTGCGTGTGAAGAAGAGCGAGGAAGATGGTAAATGGATTGTATCGGGTCGTGGCGTGTTACACCTGTCGGTGCTCATCGAAACCATGCGTCGTGAAGGTTATGAATTACAGGTAGGTCAGCCGCAAGTTATCTTTAAGGAGATAGACGGTGTAAGATGCGAACCTATCGAGGAATTGACAGTGAATGTTCCCGAAGAATATGCCAGCAAGATTATCGATATGGTGACTCGCCGTAAGGGAGAAATGGTGAAGATGGAGAGTGCGGGTGACCGTGTGAACTTGGAATTCGACATGCCTTCGCGCGGTATCATTGGTTTGCGTACTAATGTGTTGACTGCTAGTGCCGGCGAAGCCATCATGGCTCATCGTTTCAAGGAATATCAGCCTTATAAGGGTGAGATAGAACGTCGTACCAACGGCTCCATGATTGCGATGGAAAGCGGAACAGCTTTTGCCTATGCTATCGATAAATTGCAGGATCGTGGTAAGTTCTTTATCTTCCCGCAAGAAGAAGTGTATGCCGGTCAGGTTGTAGGCGAGCATTCGCATGATAACGACCTTGTTGTGAACGTGACCAAGTCGAAGAAACTGACCAATATGCGTGCTAGTGGCTCAGACGAAAAAGCCCGTCTGATTCCGCCCGTACAATTCTCACTCGAAGAAGCATTGGAATACATTAAGGAAGACGAATATGTGGAAGTAACTCCGAAGTCCATGCGTATGCGTAAGGTTATTCTTGATGAGACAGAACGTAAGCGTGCGAACAAGAACTCTTAAACGACGTATTTTCATATAATAAGCGAAGGGGCTGTGCCGAGACATTATTGGTTTCGACACAGCCCTTTCAGCTTTTTAGCTTTGCAGCGACAATATTATGAGTTTTGTTTGCTACCTTTTGTATGGGAAAACAATTTTTAATTCAGTGCATATTGTTAGGTGTTTCGGAAAGAATGGCGTAAATTTACGCCATTCTATACTTTTCATAAGAAGAAACTGCTGAAAATGCCTGAAGAGAATATGCAACATACAGGGCCGATGTACCGGTTTGATTGTCGCCGTCAGGAGTTTGCTCCTTACGGGCTGACGTGTGAGGTGTGGACTCCCGATCTGATGCGGCGCCCCGACCGTCATAATGAGATAGAACTGAACTATGTGCCTGCCGGTTCCATTGCTTATTTATTTCAGGATCGCAGGGTAGTAGTGCCTTGTGGACGATTGGCAGTGTTTTGGGGACTGGTTCCTCATCAAATTGTGCATTACGAGTCTGATACGCCTTACTATGTTTGCACCATTCCTTTTTCCTTGTTTCTGGAATGGCGGCTTCCATCAGCTTTTACCGATGCGGTGCTTCGCGGGGGTGTGTTGCTGGATGACGAAAGGCGTCAAGGTAAGGTCGATTATGACGAGTATTTGCTGAGGCGAATGGCATCGGAGAGCGATAAACCCTATTTTCAGGAGGTTACTACACTGGAGCTGCATGCGCGTCTGTTGCGTATGGCAGTAGGCTTGACCAAGGGGAAACAATTGGAAACTCAGTCTGTATATTTGGGTGAGATCAGTCTGGTAGAACAGATGGCCATTTATATTGCACGCAATTATAGGGAGCCTATCAAAGTGACCGATGTCGGGGCTGCTGTGGGGCTACATCCCGACTATGCGAATGCTCTGTTCAAGAAAGCCTTCGGGCTTACGTTGGGGGAGCATATTATTGAGGAGCGGGTTGCTCATGCCCAGCGGATGCTGGTGACAGGTAATCAGGCAGTGATGAACATTGCTTTCGAGTGTGGCTTCAATTCGGTCAGCAGTTTTAATGCTGCATTTCAGAAATTGAACGGCTGCACGCCGCGCGAGTTCAGAAAGCAATGCCGTGGCAAGGTTGGAGAATGAGAAGATGATAAACTTTTTCAGGCACGAACTGCACGGAAGCGATGCGGAAGCCAGGAAAGACATCCGCAACAATCTGTGCAGTTCGTGCCTGAATAGTTTCCAGAGACTTACTATTTGTGCCTTTTTCAGTCGATAAATTGTACTTTCTCTGCATTACGCGGTTTGGCGGCAGGCGCTTCGTCCGGATAGCCGAAAGCAATGCAGTATAGCAGTTCGTAGCCTTCGCTGAAGTTTAGTTTTTTCAGATATTCGGCAGCTTCGGGTGATTTCATGAAACGTGCCGGTCCGCCCAGGCAACACGATCCGATACCCATAGATTGTGCTGTGAGTATCATATTGCCTCCCAACAGGCCACAGTCTATCTGTGAACAGTCATACGACGGGGCATTGGCAATGAATACTACTGTCGGTGCGTTGCGGAACATGTTTTTGAACGACGGGTCTTCGGCTGCCTTGGGGTTGCTCTTCTTGTAGAGTTCCGTTACGCCGTTGATAAATTCCGGATTGTCTACTACACGTACTTCCCACGACTGTTTGTTCATACCGTTGGGGGCGTTGATGCCACATTTCAGTATGGTCTGCATGGTGTCGCGGTTCACAGGTTGCGGTTTATACTGGCGGATGCTGCGACGATCCATGATGGTTTTAATAACGGCTTCCGACTGGCTGAGGCTTTCAGGAGTCGCAGTGTTTTCTTTTTGCGAAGCGGGGGCGGTACATCCGATAGCCGCACACAGACAGAGGCCGCCCACGATACCTTTCAATAGTTTCATATACACGTTTATTTAGTTTGATGTTTCTGGCAATTATAAAATTAAGGATTGGTTTGTTGTTCCTGATTTTCCAGTCCTTCGTCCACTCCTTCAAGGAAACCACCGAGTGCAGCACCAGCCTTTTCCATCTGTTCCATGATGGCTTTCCCGCTATTCTTGAATACGGTGGCAGCATATTGACCTTGCAATTTGGCCACTTCTTTCAGTTCTTCCTCAGTGAGGTCTTCGTACGAGTTGATTTTGTCGAGTAGTTTGCTAAACTGCTCATTGGCTTTTTCCCATTGTTCGGCGGTATAATCCTTACCTTCTTCATTGATTTCTTCTACGAAGTCTTTCAGGTCGTCGATACGTCCTTGTTTCGATTGGCACGATTGAAAGCCCATGATGCCGATGGCGAACAGGGCGAGCAGGAGATACTTTTTCATAAGAGGTTCTTTTTTGTGAATCAAATAGTTCTTGGCAAAACTAGTGAAATATTTCAATAAAAACCTCTGCTTTTTTACTTTTTTCAGCCCTCCAGTCTTTGTTGGGTTACTTTTTTATATGTAAGATTTGCTGGAGGGCTGAAAGTATTAGGTTAGGCTTCGACCAGTCCGGGATGAGTTATGTCGATGCCCAGTGCCTGAGCGATGCCGCGACCATAATTTTCATCGGCTTTCAGACAGTTACGGATATGGCGAAGTTTGATTTCTTCGGGAATGTCGCCCATTGCACGGGCTGTATTTTCAAACAGAACCTGTTGTTGTGCAGGTGTCATCAGGCGGAACAGATCGCCGGCCTGTGAATAGTAATCCGAATCGTCTTCGCGGTAGTCCCATTGGTAGGCAGCTCCGTCCAGTTCGAGGGGTGGCTCCTTGTATTCGCCTTGTTGTTGCCATTCGCCATAGCTGTTAGGCTCATATCCCAGTGTCGAGCCATAATTGCCGTCAACTCTCATTTGTCCGTCACGATGGTACATATTGAGGAACGGACAACGGCTGCGGTTCACAGGAATCTGATGGTGGTTCACCCCCAAGCGGTAACGTTGCGTATCGCCGTACGAGAAGAGACGTCCTTGCAACATGCGGTCGGGTGAGAAGCTGATGCCTGGCACTACGTTGGCCGGATTGAAGGCTGCCTGTTCTACGTCGGCGAAGTAGTTTTCGGGGTTGCGGTTCAGTTCCAGTACGCCTACTTCGATGAGCGGATATTCTTTCTGCGACCATATTTTGGTGAGGTCGAAGGGGTTGAACGGACAGTTATCAGCCAGTTCTTCTGTCATCAGCTGGATGAACATGGTCCAACGTGGGAAGTCGCCTTTTTCGATGCTTTCGTACAAGTCGCGCTGGTGGCTTTCGCGATCTTTGGCTATGATGGCTTCAGCTTCCTGATCGGTCAGGTTCTTGATACCCTGTTGGGTACGTAAATGGAATTTTACCCACGTTCGTTTGCCTTCGGCATTGATGAGCGAGAAGGTGTGGCTGCCATAGCCGTGCATATGTCGGTACGAAGCCGGGATGCCGCGGTCGCTCATGGTGATAGTTACCTGATGAAGTGCTTCGGGCAGTAGTGTCCAGAAGTCCCAGTTGTTGCGTGCACTGCGCATGTTGGTGCGCGGATCGCGCTTGACGGCATGATTCAGATCGGGGAACTTCAACGGGTCGCGCAGGAAGAAGACGGGGGTGTTGTTTCCTACCAGATCCCAGTTGCCTTCGTCTGTATAGAACTTGATGGCAAATCCGCGGATATCGCGTTCGGCATCGGCAGCTCCACGCTCTCCGGCTACGGTCGAGAAGCGTACAAAAACTTCCGTCTCTTTGCCGATCTGTGAGAAGATGGAGGCTTTGGTGTAGGGGGTAATGTCATGAGTTACGGTAAATTTGCCGAAAGCTCCCGATCCTTTGGCGTGCATACGGCGTTCGGGAATGACTTCACGGTCGAAGTGTGCCAGTTTCTCCAGAAACCATACATCTTGTAAGAGCATCGGCCCCCGGCGTCCTGCGGTGGCTACATTTTGATTGTCGGCTACAGGTGCTCCTGCAGCAGTGGTCAGTTTCTTAGTTTTCATACCATGTTACGTTTATAGTTAGTGAATAAAGGGTATACCGATGAAATGGTCCAATTGAGTTTTGTCCTCGTCGGTGAGGCGTCCGGTTTTCGATTTCAGAAAGGGTACAGGGTATGTTCGTGGAATGTTCAGTGTCCGTTTCATGCGCATGTACATACTGCCTGTCCTGAATCGGTAAGTGGTGAAAAGAAGTGTACGGTCGGCCTGCACCAGCTGTTGTATCTGTCGGCTGAAGTCCTGCCATTGCCTGTGCGGATGTTGTCCGATGATGAGCCATCCGCAAGTCCAGCAGCCCGAAATCAGAAAGTCGCATCCTGCCAGCTTCTCCGGTGTGGCATCCGACACGGTACTTAGACTGACGCTCAGGCCTTTCGACCAAAGGTACATGGCTATTTCGCGGGCATAAGCGGCCGTTTTTCCTTTGTGGCTGTAATAGAGAACAACGGCTTTTTTACCGTTGGTTATGTGACCATTTATCTTTTTCATCTTCTTTCTTTATTGTTTTCGAACAAATATATGGAGGAGTGGGTTATTTTTTTATATCTGCAAAATTCATTTTTTCGATAAACCTTATAGGCTAAAACGATTGAAACATGGAATTACGCCAACTGAAGTATTTCAAGGAAGCTTGTGAGCGGCAGAATTTTTCGGAAGCAGCTCGTGTACTTCATATCTCTCAGAGTACGCTTTCGCAACAGATCAAACAGCTGGAGGATGAACTGGATGTATTGCTTTTCGACCGTATTGGCAAGCGTATTGTACCCACCGAGGCCGGTCATGCCTTTTTGCCTTATGCCGTCCGGGCCATTCACGATGCGGAAGACGGACGACAGATTATTCATGACTTGAAGGGAATTGAAACAGGGGTACTGCGTATCGGTGTGACTTACAGCATGAGTCCGCTACTGATTGCAGCACTGAAGCTTTTTTCGCAAGCCCATCCCAAAGTACGGGTAGAAGTTACTTTTGCTACTTCCGAAGAACTGTTGAAGCGGCTGGACGGTAGTGGCCCCGACTTTGTACTTTCGTTCAAACCGGAAGGAGTGGAAGATGAGTTTGAAACGCTGCCGCTTTTCTCTTCGCGTCTTAACTTCATTGTTCATCGTTCGCACCCGTTGGCCGAGCTTTCGTCGGTCACGTTGAAGCGCCTGTCGCAGACGCCGTTGATATTGCCGGCTTGTGGATTTGCTACGAGAAAGAAAGTGGAAGAACTGTTCCGTCGGCATCATATGGAACTTACGGCTTCTGTCGAAATGGACGATGTCCATACCATCATTCATGCGTTGAGGAGTGGGCAGTGGGGAACCATACTGACACAGGCCGCTGTTCGTGGTGAGCCCGACCTGATGCAGATTCCGATTCTTTGCAATGACCATCTCACTTCGCGTGGCTTTCTGTTTTGGCCACAGGGTACTTATCGGAAAAAGTCGGCTCTGGCTTTTGCTGATTTTCTGCTGAAGGTGACGGGTGGACGGTGAGGTTCTTGTTTTGTCTGCTGAAGAACTAGAAAAGAAAGAGGGTACATCCGCACCGGATGTACCCTCTCTTTTATTGATTGCTTATAGTCTTTTCGATTAGAGCTTCGGACCAGCAGCAACCAGCTTCTTACCTGCTTCGTTGCCAGTGAACTTAGCGAAGTTCTTGATGAAGCGGCCAGCCAGGTCTTTGGCTTTTTCTTCCCATTGGCATGCGCATTCGTAAGTGTCGCGAGGATCGAGGATCTTCGGATCAACACCCGGCAATTCTGTCGGAACTACGAAGTCGAAGTACGGGATAACCTTTGTAGGAGCCTTGTCGATAGAACCGTCCAGGATAGCGTCGATGATACCACGAGTATCGCGGATAGAAATACGCTTACCAGTACCGTTCCAACCAGTGTTAACCAAGTATGCCTTAGCACCTACTTTTTCCATCTTCTTAACCAACTCT
The DNA here is from genome assembly GCF_030518095.1 of Bacteroides sp. ET489. Lineage (NCBI taxonomy): Bacteria > Pseudomonadati > Bacteroidota > Bacteroidia > Bacteroidales > Bacteroidaceae > Bacteroides > Bacteroides sp. ET489. The sequence goes on along the minus strand of NZ_JAULLJ010000005.1, from coordinate 173,343 downwards.
TCTGCATATTTAGTCGGGTGCAAGCTCAGGAAGGCTGCGCCGAAGCAAGCAGAGAATGTCGGAGTCGGTTCAGTGATACCACGTTCTGTACCAGCCAACTTAGCAGTGAAACCAGACAGGAAGTAGTACTGAGCCTGTTCGGGGTTCAGGATAGATACCGGAGGCAATACACCGAAGGCATCAGCTGACAGGAAGATTACCTGGTGAGCGTGAGGACCTTTAGATACCGGCTTAACGATGTTTTCGATGTGGTAGATAGGATAAGAAACACGAGTGTTCTCAGTTACGCTCTTATCAGCGAAGTCGATCTTACCGTTGGCGTCAACTGTTACGTTCTCCAACAGAGCGTCGCGCTTGATGGCAGCGTAGATATCGGGTTCGCTTTCCTTGTCGAGGTTGATAACCTTAGCATAGCAACCACCTTCGTAGTTGAATACGCCTTCGTCGTCCCATCCGTGCTCGTCGTCACCGATCAGTTTACGTTTCGGGTCAGTAGACAAAGTAGTCTTACCTGTACCAGACAGACCGAAGAAGATAGCAGTGTCAGTGCCTTCCATATTAGTGTTGGCAGAGCAGTGCATAGAAGCGATACCACGCAACGGGTTCAGGTAGTTCATGATAGAGAAGATGCCTTTCTTCATTTCACCACCGTACCAAGTGTTCAGGATAACCTGTTCGTTAGTCTTCAGGTTGAATACAGTAGCTGTTTCAGAGTTCAGACCCAGTTCCTTGTAGTTGTCAACCTTAGCCTTGGCTGCGTTGAATGATACGAAATCGGGTTCACCGTAGTTGGCCAGTTCTTCTTCTGTCGGACGGATGAACATGTTCTTTACGAAGTGAGCCTGCCAAGCAACTTCCATGATGAAACGTACTTTCAGACGAGTTGCAGGGTTGGCACCGCAGAATGTATCCATAACGAACAGACGCTTGCCGCTCAGCTGTTTAACAGCTTTAGCCTTCAGGTCAGCCCAAGCTTCTTCAGAGCAAGGTTTGTTGTCGTTCTTGTATTCGTCAGAAGTCCACCATACAGTGTTTTCGCTGGCTTCATTCTTAACGAAGAATTTATCTTTAGGAGAACGTCCGGTATAGATACCAGTCATTACGTTCACAGCGTTCAGTTCTGTTACCTGACCTTTTTCGTAGCCTTCCAGACCAGCTTTGGTCTCTTCTTCGAACAATACTTCATAAGACGGGTTGTGGAGAATCTCCTTTACGTCTTGAATACCGTACTTGCTTAAATCTAAATTTGCCATTTCTTTTTAAGATTTTAAAAATTGGTATTTTTGTGAATAATCTCTTTTTACCTTTATCTTTACAAGGGGAGGGGAGTCCTCGTCAGAATCCGTTGTCCGTCGCAGGGCGGTTTCGGATAAGTCCCTTGTTTTTCGACTACAAAAGTACGATTTTCTTTCGAAAGAAAAGTCCTATTGGAGAAATTTTTCTTTAATTGGACTTCTTTTATAAATCCATAACAATATCTGCTAACTGAATGTTGCAAAACGGATAAAACTGAGACGGTTTTTGCTGTGTGTACATTGCAGACTGTTGGTGTCCAGCGTGTAAATTGGTTTCAGGTGGGGTGAAACGTCGGTTGCTATCGGGTGAAGGAAGGTTGGAATGTATGATGTTTCACCACAATTACCTCAGATACAGTAGCTTGCGTTGAAACGTGCAGAAAAGATATGAAATGGCTGTGAAACGTTACCTTTCACCGCATCTTCCTATGTATCAGCTTTGAAGAAGCCGGGTGAAAGGATGAAGGATGTGAAGCAGGAAACAGAAAACGTGCTGTGAAGGGTATACAGACGGGGTTGAGCGGTGCAAGTGTGGCTCGTGAGCGGTACAAGTGTGGCTCGCGAGCCGTGCAAGTGTTCTAGCCGAGCCATGCAAGTGTGGCAGTCGTACTATGTAGGCATGGTTGGCATATATTATATATATGAACATATTTTCACATCGGACGGGTGTTTTCGGGAGGAAAGTTTTATATTTGCATCGAATTGCCTTCTTCCGTTTGTACGGCTTCGAAGGCCGAAAATAGAATCGTATGAAAGTTATAGATTTTGCAGAAACCAATTCGGTCATCAATCAGTATGTGGCCGAAATCCGCGATGTGGATATACAGAAAGAACGTTTGCGCTTTCGCCGTAATATCGAACGCATCGGCGAACTGATGGCTTATGAAATGAGTAAGGAGTTGACCTACTCCGTGAAACAGGTGCAGACACCGCTGGGTGTGGCTCAGGTCAGTACACCCGACGATGAGCTGGTGGTTGCTACGGTGTTCCGTGCCGGGCTGCCTTTACATCAGGGTTTTCTGAACGTGTTCGACCGTGCCGGCAATGCCTTCGTATCGGCGTACCGTTATTATAAGGATAAGGAGTGTCGCGAGCTTGATGTGCACATCGAATACATCGCTTCGCCCAACCTGACAGGGAAGACGCTGCTGCTGGTCGACCCCATGCTGGCCACTGGCGAGAGTATGGAGCTGGCCTGGAAAGCTTTTCTGTCGAAGGGGACTCCCAAGCGGTTGCTGATAGCCAGCGTGATAGCCAGCCGTCAGGGAGTGGAACATTTGCAGCAGGTATTTCCGAACGATGACGTTGCGTTGTGGTGCGCAGCCATCGATCCTGAACTGAACGAGCGTTCCTACATTGTGCCGGGGCTGGGCGATGCCGGTGACTTGGCTTACGGCGAGAAGCTGTAACAGAGAAGGGCAGTACGTGGGTACAGGTTATCTGTTCCTTCCTATAGATACGAATGACGCGGATTGCACGGATTTATCTTTTATATGATATCCGTTCAGTCCGCGTCATTTGGTTTTAAGAGATTGTTAGTCTCGTTTTGTAGGTTGCAAACTTTTCAGCACAATCCTAGGTTGGGTGGCTGTGGTTCGTATACCGGTGTGTCTTGCGGCTCATTTCGCCCAGAACAGTTTGGTGTAGTAGGTGTCTTCAGCCTGTACGTCCTTATAGTAGGGATTGTAATTCACTTCGGTGGTCGGGTAGCGCCAACGATTGGGAACGTTGGGGATGGTGCCGGCTACTTCGGGGAAAACGAGTCCCGACGGATAGCCCGTGCGGCGCAGGTCGCTCCAGGCTTCGCGGCTGACGAGGAAGGCAAAGTGTACCCACTTCTGGGTGATAATGGCATCCAGTTTATCGGTATAGTCGCTGCTCTTCCAGCGGGCGTCGGCAAAGGCGGCTATGGCTTCGTCGGTTGGAGCCTCGTAGCGGCGGGTGTTTTCGCCGGTACCGATGGAGTCGTAATAGTACCACAGGCGGATGGACTGGCTGACGGCTGTTTTAAACTCTTCTTCGGCACGGGTCATGTCCTGTGCTACTCCGTAGCCCATGGCGTATGCTTCTGCTTTGATGAAGTGGATTTCGGGCGATGCCATGATGAGCATGTCGAACTTGTCGTTCTGCCAGAAGAAACCGTTTTGGGTGATTTGCGAGAAACCCTTGTTGGTTGTTATCAGTTCGTCCTCGGCCTGTGAGTTGTAGTATTCGGTCAGCTCGTCGCTTACACTGACATCCGTACCCAGGTAGCGGTGTTCGTCAGTCTGTCCAGTATTGCGGTTTACTATTTTTACAGGGTTGTAGTAGAGCAGGATGCGCGGGTCGTCTGTACCCTCGACATAAGTACCAGTCAGTGGATCGCTGCTCTCCATGTTGTAATTGCCGTGGCTCAGCATTCGATCGATGACGGGACCCGATGCCAGACGGTTGGTCACCCAGTCGCCCAGTCCGCTACCGGCAGTGAAGTTCAGCTGTCCGGACTTCTGGTTAGTGATGAATACGTTATTCGCCTGTTCCTCGATGAGAGGGTATTCGGTCGGGTTCTCCAGTATCTCTTTGATGATGGCTCATCCTTCTTCTGCCAGTTCGCCTTGCGAGGCTACACGCATGGCCAGACGTAGGCGCAGGGAGTTGGCGTAACGCTCCCACTTATCCATGTCGCCCCAGTTGATGAAGTCCTGTGTACTGAAGTTACGCGGAACGGGGATGGTGCGGAAACGTGGAGCCATCTCCTTCAGTTCGGACAGGATGGTACGGTAGATGTCTTCTGCTTTGTCGTAAGGAGCATACGACTGTTGCACGTCATTGGTCAGTGGCAAGGTACAGGCTTTGCTGAAAGGCATGTCGCCAAAGACGTCGACAGTAGCGGCAAAGAAATCGTATACTTGTAGCCGTGCTGCCAGCAGAAAGGCTTCGTCCTGCTCTTGCTGTCCGGTGCTTTCTTCGTTATAGAGTGATTCGAGTTTGCGTAGTTGGGTCAGAGCCGAGTAAAGGTTGTCCCACTGGCTGTCGATGAATGGAGTATAACCGGGTGTATACATGCTGCTGGAGTAAGTATAACCGAAAGTCTGTGCATATTTCCCTACGAACTGCGAGTCGAAGCCGAAAAAACGGTTATACTCGTAGAGGTCGTAGTCTTTCACTCTTTGAAAAACACCTACCATCAGGTTGCTGATAGAGACGGTGGTCACTTTCGAAGGGTCTTCGTATTTACTGTCGAAATCATATTCCGAGCAGGCGTCGAGGGTGAGTAGTACACCCAAAGCTAATGATATGGATAGTTTTTTCATAATGCCTTTTTATATGTTTTTTGTTGCGGTTGCCCGTTTTTTACCTTGATTGTACGAGGTGGTTGTTATTGGTCAGAAGCTGGCTCTGACGGAGAATCCGAAGCTTCGGGTAGCTGCCGTCGAATTGCCGACAACAGCCAGATTTGCCCATGACGTTCCTACCGACGACTCGGCATCGTAGTTCTTCAATGCTTTGTAGAAGTAGAAGAGGTTTCGTCCGAACACCGACAGGCTCAGGCCCGACATACCCAGTTTGGCAGTCACTTTCTGTGGGAACCGATAGCTCAGCGCCAGTTCGCGCAGCTTCACGTACGAATTGTCGAATACGGAGTGCATATAAGTGAGCTGTTCGCTGTTGGTACCCCAGTTGTAGGTCATGTTGTAATAGTAGGCAGCAGGGATGATGCGTGTATTCTGCTCGCCTGTCGAAGCTACTATACTCGGCAGGATGAGGCCGTCGTGGTAGATGTGCTCACCGTTGGGACCTGCCGCGGTGGTTGGGGCTACCTGTACGGGGATAGCTGTTGAGTTGTTGTCGCCCGGGTAATAGTAGGAAAGGCCTCCATGTTCGGTATCGCGGTATTTCAGCGACTCAGGTGTCAGACCTAGTCCGGTGGCGTATTGGTTCATTTCATTGATAACGTCACCTCCGATGCGGTAGTCAATGCTGATGTCGAGGGTGAAGTTCTTATACGAGAACGAGTTGAACAGACCACCTACACCGTCGGGATTGATGTTGCCCACTTTTTGCAGTTCGCTCTGGTTGAGGTAGAGGCCGTTATCTGACACAAGGTACTCGCCTTTTTCGTTCATTTGCGGCACTTGTGCATAGATGTCGCCCATGGCTTGTCCTTCTACGGCCTGTATTTTGATACCACTTCCGCCGGAGTTTACGATTTCAAGGTAGGGTACTCCGTCGGCCAGCCGTACGACCTTGTTTTTATACACACCGTAGGTAGCGGTCAGATCCCAGCGGAAGTCGCGTGTCAGTACCGGTGTGGCATTGATGGCTACATCCCAACCTTGGTTGGCTACCTCGCCCACGTTCATCAGCATGTATTTGGCACCCGAACTGGATGGTTGAGGAGTAGACAGTATCTGGTCTTTTACACGGTTATTGTAGTAGGACACGTCGAATCCCAGACGGTTATTGAAGAACTTGCTTTCGAGTCCGAACTCGTACTCGTATTTCTTTTCGGGACGGATGTGCGAGTTGCCTAATGAAGAAGGAACGGTGTTCCACGTGAAGCCGTTGTCTGAGCCTTGCTCGTAAACAATGTTGGCGGCATAGGTTTCGGGAGCGTTACCCACAACGCCGTAAGAGAGGCGTAGCTTACCGTAGCTCCACCAGCGCGGCATACGGAAGGCATCGGTGAACAGGAAACTCATGTTGGCCGAAGGGTAGAAGAAACTTTGGTCCTTCAGTGTAGAAGAGCGCTCCTGACGTCCGGTCAGTTCCAAAAAGAGGTAATTGTCCCAGCCCAGGCTGAGGGTACCCATATAACCGGTTTTCAGCAATTCCATGCGTTGCAGGCTGCTGCTGGCTGTATAGCGGCTGGCATTCAGGTCGAACCAGTTTTCGGTGGAAAGTCCGCCGTTGGTTGCCACGCTGATGTTGTGCATGTTTTCGTATCGTCCTGTCCATCCGGCAGTAGCTGCGATGTCGAAACGGCCGATGTTATAGTTGAAGTTCAGCATTACGTCGCCATATATGATGTCGTAGCGGCGGTTGATAGCTTGGAAGCTGCCGCTGGGGTCGTACAGTGAATTAGGTCGTTCGGTTTCTTTCTTCAACGTCTGCTTGGCATCGGTGATGTCGGTTGCCACTTGGGCACGCAGGCTGAGCCAGTTGGTTATTTGCCATGTGGGGCGTATCATTCCCATCAGTCGGTTTTCGGTTTCTTCACTTGTCTGGTGGTACATGTTCCACAGCATGTCGCGTACACCTGTCAGGTAGCTAGGATCGTAAGCCCAGGCTTCGTCGGGAGTCAGTGTAGCATCGCCACCTGCAAATGTATTTTTATAACCTAAGCTGGTGGCATAGGTGCTTTTCAGGTAGGGAATGTCGAGGAATGTCGAGAAAGCGTTGCTGAAACTTCCATACAGGCTGAGTGAGGTTTGCGGACGGTTCTTGACATTCTGGATGATGTAGTTGATGGAGTACTCCAATGTCAGAGGTTTGAAGAGTTTGTATGAACCGGTCAGTTTGAAGTTGTGTTTTTTGAAACTGCCTACCAATGCATTGGGTATTTCGTCGGTATAGGTATACGAGAAGCGGTTGCTGGCAGTCTCCGTACCGTGCGAGATAGCCAGTGTATAGTTCTGCGTCCATCCGGTACGGAACAGTTCGTTCCACGGATTATCTGTCTGTGCTACGTAAGGACGCACCATTCCGTCCCAATAGAGCACGTCACTACCGTCGTATCGTGGACCGAACGACTGTGTGGTGCTGCGCAGACTTTTGTAGGTCTGTCCGTTGAAGGTTCGTTGATAGAATCCTCCGGTCTGCTTTTCGTAATCGCTGTAGTTGATGTTGTAGGTTCCCGGTCCGTACAGGTTTTGCACTTCGGGTAGGTAGGCGGGTAGGTTGGCCATGACTTGTGCAGTGAAGTCTACACTTACTTTTCCCGTTTTAGCACGTTTGCTGGTGATGACTACGGCGCCGTTGGCTGCTTCCGAGCCGTATAGGGCTGTGGCTGAAGCGCCTTTCAGAATGCTGATGCTCTCAATGTCTTCGGGATTGATGTCGACCAGACCGTTCGAACGGATACGGCCGTCGTTACCGAATTCAGCGAAGTCTGTACTCTTTCCGGTTCCTCCGTTACGGATAGGTACACCATCGAGGATGATGATAGGTTGGTTGTTTCCGGTGATAGACGTCAATCCGCGCACGTTGATGGAGACGGCTCCGGCCGATCCGCCTTGCGTCTGTGTGATGCGGATACCCGGTGCCTTGCCGTACATGGCCGAAGCGATGTTGGTTGCTCCGGCTTTTACTATCTCGTCGGCGTTGATGGTGCTGACAGCGTAACCCAGTTTCTTAGTATCTTTCTTGATACCAAGTGCGGTGACTACTACTTCGCTCAGCTGTTGGGAGTCTTCGCGCAGCAGGATGTTGAGTTTGGTTTTTCCTCCTTTTCGTAGTTTGATTTCCCGTGTGGCATAGCCCATGTAGGCTACCACAAGAGTGGCGTTTCCGGGTACGGTCAGGGTAAAGCGTCCGTCAACGTCGGCTATTACGCCGTTGCTTGTATTGCCTTTTTCTACGATACTGGCTCCCGGCAGAGGCTCTCCACTCATATCCTTCACAATACCAGTTACAGTTTTGGGCTGCTGGTCGGTGACGAGATCTTCGGTTGTGTCGAGGAAGACAGAATCGGGTTGGTTCTTACTCTCATAGGCCCATGTGGAAAGGTTTCCTGTCAGCAGGAAGATAAGTCCGCATAAGATAGCCGGATACTTTTTCAGGCAAGTTTTTACTTGTCTCTTTCTAGTTAGACTTTTCATATTTTATTGCTTTATAAAATGCTCTCTCAGTTGGATGTGGGAAAACTTCATCTTGAATAAAATTGCAATTTATATGACAGTCTTGCTATGATCTGTATGGAATTTCTGTAAGTCGCTGAATGATAGTGTGCTGCTGGCTTGCCGGATGGAAAATTTTTAATGAGGAAAGGTGTGGAAAAGTGTGGAGTGTAGAATTTTTCCACAGATGGATGTTCTGTTTTCTACAAAAAAAGTCTGCCTGGCTTTATTAAGCTGCAGGCAGACTTGAGATTACCTTACAAAGAAAAAGTGTTATTGAGGTAATAATTCTGTGATACAGTTATTACCTAGGTATTTCAGTGTTCTTCCATTTGGTTTAAGCTGCGTATGGAGTTAGTCCTCCCGTGTGGCAACTTCTTCTCCCAAAATGTGGAGATCTTCTACGCCCGATACTTCTGTAGAACATTCGCCTAACCAGCCGTTTTCCTGGTTCACACCGCAATATATCTTGATGAAGTCTACACCCGGCAGGTTGACCTTTTGTCCTTTGGAGTTGACAGCCCAGTCGATGTCGATGCAGGCATCGTCTTTGGTGTTTTGTTCGTTATCGGCATAGCCGTAACCGAATTTGTAGAGTACGAAGTAAGTACCTTTACCGCTTTCATCGATACCGTTCTGTGGCAGACATGTGCCGTTGAAAGTCAGCTTTTCGCCTTCGAACCACTGCGGGAAGTAAGGTTGGTTGTGGAAACTGTTTTTCACCTTATATCCAGAGTTTCCTTGATTATCTTCCCAGCGGATGTACTGTTCTTTTTCTTCGGCAGTGGTTGGTTCCTTTTCGGGGCGGTAGTAGGTTATCTGATAGTCCTTATAAGTGTTGACATCGTTTCCGGCATTAATGGCCATCTGATACCAGGCTTCGCCTTCAGGATTGTTATGGGCACTTCCGGCTATTTCGTACCACTCGTCATCATCGGGCACGCCGTTCTTGTTCTTGTCGTAGGCCACCATGATGATGCCCGGTTCGCAGCTACCGCCTACGGGAGCATCCGGATTGGGATTGGCGGCCGAATAGAAAGCGTTGCCAAGTACGCGGAAGTCGCGCAGGCCGGCTTTGTTTTCGATAGTGTGGTCGAAGCCTACCGTTACATAACCACCGTATCCACCAAGCGAAATCATGCTACGGTTGCCATTTCCGATGGCGTCGAGCACTTTCTGGTTCATGTTTTCCTGCGTGTCGCCTTCTTCGTATGAGGGCAGGACATTGGTGTACTGTCCTACGGCAGGCATAAAGTCGATTACCTTTGTAATATAAGCTTTGGCTCCTTCGGGAGTTGTGATAGAGTCATCGAAACCTACGGTTACCTGGAAAGTATAGCTGAAACAGCTTGTTCCTTGGGTTGCAGTCAGTATCAGTTCGTATGCGCCTGCACTGGGGAAGATGTATTCCAGCTGTTTGCTGTTGGACAGTGTTTCGCCGTCCAAAGTCCAGGTGTAGGTAACACCCTCGTCGGACACGCTGTTCACTTCAATCTTGAACAATTGGTCGACAACTGCTTTGAATCCAGATTCCGGAACATTGACGGTAATGTCTGCCTGCTGGAGCACATAGGGTTCCGAGTTGTCGTCGCTGCACGATGTAAGGCTGCCTGATATAAGGACAGTCGATAAAGCGATCCCCCACAGGGATTTGCTCAATACTTCTTTTTTCATAATACAATTGTTTTTAGGTGAATATATGAGTTTATTGTTTATTCAAATGGCTCGGTTGTAAAGGCGAAGTGGGCGGGTATGTCACCGGTCATCACTTTCCATTTCTTTTTTCCGTCGGGGCTAAAGCAGTACAGATAGCCCGGAGTAACGTAATTGGTGGCATCGGTCACAAAAATTTCCTTTGTTTCCGGATTTACGGCTACACCGTAGGGGATTTCTATTTCCTTGTCCGTGCCGTCGGTGATGAAGTTGTGCGAAACGATCTTCTGCCACAGCACGTCGTAGATGGCGTATCCGATGCTGTTGCTTTCCGTCACGTAGCTCCACTCTACACTGGTCATGTAGATGGAGTCGCCGCACAGATGCATTTCGCTGGCTGCTATGCCCAAGTTGCCGATGACCTGGTCGGTATGGCTGTCGATGACAAACACGTCCGACCCCGTTCCGTAGTAGTCGCCGCGCGAGCTGACGTATATCCGTCCGAAGCGGTCCAGTTCCATACGGTGCAGATTGATGGCTACGTCGATGGACTTGATGACCTGAAACGATTGAAGGTCGACCACGGACACCGTGCGGTCGTAGTTGGGATAACGGTAGCCGCCCGAATTGGCCACATACAGTTTTCCGTCGGTGATGACCATTTCTTCGGGTTGATAACCGACGATGACTTCGCGTGTAATACTCAGGCTGGCAGTATCTATTTCGACTACCTTTCCGGGACGGGCGTCAGGATCGATCTGAACGGGGCCGGCATAAGAACTGACATAGGCTTTTCCGTCGTTGAACACGATGTTGCGACAGTTCAGCACGTCGATGCTGGCAATGTGTTCGGCCGTATGTACGTCCATCACTTCCACGTAGTGCGAACAGTTGATAACGGCATACAACTTACTGCCGTAGACGGCTATGTCGTTGCCCACGTCGCCCAGTTCCTTGACAATGGAGGGGTTTCGTTGGGGATAGATGTTGCGGTTGTACTTCCCGGTAGTGTAGTCGAAGAAGTCGATGCTGGCTTTGTTGTTGCCCATGTTGCCTTCGTTCAGCAGAAAAAAGCCTTTGATGGGACTTCCTGTATAAGGAGGAGTAATCCATTCTTCTTCCGTGTGCATCATGGGGATGTCGCCGCGGCAGGCTGACAGACTCAGTATCAGCCAGAGGCTACCCAGTATCAGCTGGATGTTTATCTGTTTATTATTTGCCATACATAGATGATTATTTAGTGTTCTTTTCCTTTAAAATGTATATTGCACGATGGCTTTGAAGTTGATGCCTGGCATGGGATAGCACGACACTACTTCGTACTGCTGGTTCAGCAGGTTGTTGATTTCCAGCGTCAGCTTCATGTCGCCCGTGCGCAGCGGCAGGTTACGCGAGACGGAGAAGTCGCTGGTGTACCACGGTAATTGGTAATTGACCGGCAGGTTGGCTTGCGAAGAATAGCGTTCGCCGGTGTAGATGAAGCTGTAGCTGGCTTCCCACTGCTTCCAGTTCAGGTTGACGGCTGCCGAACCGCTGTGCCAGGGTATGTAGGGTATCTGTCCGCAGTAGTACAGTTTCGACGGGTCGGTAAAGTCCTGTGCTTTCTGATATGTATAGTTCATGCGCGTGGTCAGTGTCAGGTCCTGTGCCGGTTGCCAGTTGGTCTGTAGGGCGACGTCTATTCCTCTGATTTCCACTTTTCCCAGGTTGACCATGGTCCAGCGGAAGAAGTTAGATGTAGGAGTCGCTACAATCTTGTTTTCTACTTCGTTGTAGTAAACGTCGGCCTGGGTTTCGATGTGCCGTAGCCAGGTATGGCGGAAGTCTTTTCCATACGTGATACCTATATTATATTGGTTGGTATATTCCGGCTTCAGGTTGATGTTGCCTATAAAAGTGTAATACAGGTCGTTCAGCGTTGGCATGCGGAAGATGCGCTTGTAGAAGGCACGCAGATGCAGGTCGTGCTGCCTGAAAGGCTGCCACGAGGCGATGGCTGTGGGGGTCCATTCCATCTTGTTCGAGGCGGCGGTTGTGTCCGAGGCCACGTTGTCGTGGACGAAGGTAGCCAGGATGCTGGCTTGCATCTTCACCCGCCCTAAGTGCAGAGAGGTGGCGGCGGCGGCCAGCACCGTGTGACGGCGCGGGTAGACAAAGTCTTTCAGGTCGGCATTCAACAGGTTGAACTGATAGTCGGCCGACAGACTGACGTCCCACGACGGCAGCAGTGTATAACGTTGCGCCAGCGATACGTAGGCTTCCTGCTGACGGTAGTGGTTGTTGATGTACATCAGGGCCTCGTCCTGTCGCGGATCGGCCAGGTAGTGCAGGTAGTCGTAGGCATACTTGGCGTTCAGCATCAGGCTGTAGCGGTCGGAGAAATCCTTGCGGAGCGAGCCTTGTACAAATACGTTGGTATCCCACTGACGATCTTCGTGCGAGAACTTGTTGCGCACCACGGCACCTGGATAGCCCCGTTCGGAGCGGTAGAAGTAGGCCTTGGCCTTCCACTGCCCTTGCGGTAGCTTGCCAAACCAACCATTCTCCAGTCGCAGAGCATTGACGTCGCCATTGCGCCGGACAGCTGTGGTGTCGTAGCCTTCTTCCACGCGGTAGGTGAATTTATAGCGACCGGTGGTGTACATGTATTCGCCGCTGAGCGACATATTGACTTTTTCACTCACTTTCTGCTCCCAAAGCAAGGCCGGATTGACAGTGCCGAAAGAGCCGGTCTTGAAGGTTGCTTTAACCCGATGAGTTTCGTTTTCGTCGAATTTCGGTGTCCGCGATTGCAAATAGATGGAACCTGCCGATCCGAAGTCCTTGGCTGGTTGGAAGATGGCGCTTTTCTGCCCGTTGTACAAGGTGACACTCTCCATGTTGTCCAGCGAGAAGCGTCCCAGGTCCACTGTTCCGTTCTGTGCATTGCCCAGTTCGATGCCGTCGTAGAATACGCCGACATGATTGGTGCCCATGCTGCGTATGTTTACGGTCTTCAGGCCGCCCACACCGCCGTAATCTTTGATCTGTATACCCGAAAAGTAGCGCAATGCATCGGCCACGCTGTGCGAGGCGAGCCGTTGCAGCTGTTCACCCTGAAGTTGCTGTACGGGTATGACTTCCTTTTGAATGGAACGTGCCGTGATGACGACCTCGTCCAAACGCTGCAAACTGTCTAACTTGCTTTGTGCGTATAGGGATATACTGCTTCCTATTAAGGCACAGACAAGCATGACAGGTCGAAAAGTACATCTGACCATGTCTTTTAGTTTTCTGAATTGTTGTTTTTACTTGTTCGTATTGGCCTCCCTAACCCTGGAGGTCGACCAAACATGAATGATGGCAGGTCTTCTGACTGACTCCCTTACCGGAACCTTCCCAATGTATGTAACATCAGTGGCATAAAAGTCTTTTCCGATAAGTTGAAACTGGAGCTTCACAGCAGCGGGACTGTTCGGGACTTTCACCCGATTCCCTTTTAATCCGCTCGTCCGGTTGGACAAGACGGAACCAATTCGGGGGCAAAGATAGTGAAAGGTGAGAGCAATACAAAAAAGAAGCTCGCTTATTTTTGTATTGGCGAGTCGCATCCTTTCTTATCTAAAGATAGTGAAAGGTGAGTGGAGAGGCGAAGATGAAGGAAAAAGAAAAAAGTGTCGGGATTCATCACAGATTTACCATTTGCAACGGATAAATAAGAGAGATCGGGGTGATTGTGCAACCCCTTATCCGGAGAAACAGGTGTCATCTGTGCCGAATCCCGACACGTCTGTTATAGTTGTAACGAGGGCGAAGAAGCCGACAGGCTTACTTCACTTCCCATGTATCGTTAGTCAGTAGCAATTCTTCGAAGTTGTGATACTTCTTCTTAGCCGAAACCTCTTCGATCTGCTGGTGTACGGCTTCTTCGTAGGTAGGAGCTTCCACGTCGCGGATCACGCCGAGTGCGATAGGAAAGTCGGGACCTTCCATCAGCGCCAGTTTCAGCTGCAGGGTATTGTCCATGCAGTGTGCGTCGTGCACCAAGATGTCTTTCTCCGTGATGCCGTTTTCGCCCAGCTTCACTACCTTCAGACCGAAGCCTTCCTGCATCAGTCCGTATTCGTTGTTTTCACCGAACAGCATAGGTTTGCCATGCTCCAGGTAGATGGCGTTCTTGGCGCGGTCTTCCTTCTTGGCTACAGCATCGTGCGTACCGTTGTTGAAGATGACGCAGTTCTGCAGAATCTCGCAGACGGCAGCACCTTTATGGTTGTAGGCCGCTTTCAGAATTTCTACCGTACCGGCTGCATCGGTGGCCACGGCGCGGGCAAAGAAGCGTCCGCGTGCGCCGAAGCACAGTTCGGCCGGATGGAAGGGATCTTCTACGGTGCCGTAGGGCGACGACTTGCTGACGAAGCCACGGGGCGAGGTAGGCGAGTATTGTCCTTTGGTCAGACCATAGATGCGGTTGTTCAGCAGAATCATGTTCAGGTCGATGTTGCGGCGTACGGCGTGGATAAAGTGGTTTCCACCGATGGCCAGTCCGTCACCGTCGCCCGAGATCTGCCATACCGTCAGACGAGGATTGGCAACCTTGGCTCCTGTAGAGATGGCGGCCGCACGTCCGTGAATAGTCTGCATGGCATACGTATTCATATAATAAGGTAAGCGGCTGGAGCAACCGATTCCGGAGATAACCGCAGTTTCCCACGGAGCTACGCCTATTTCTGCCATTGCTTTGTGCAGTGAAGCCAGGAAGAAGTGGTCACCGCAACCCGGACACCAGCGGGGTTGTCCTTTCTTAAAGTCTTTTGCTGTATATTGGTCCATGATATTTTCTCCTCTGTGATTATTGGTTTAAGATGTTAGTGAAGGCTTCTACCAGCTCGGCTACAACGAACGGCTGTCCTTTTACTTCGTTGTACTGGTACGGAGTGAAGTTATTTATCTTCATGCGCAGGTAGGCGGCAAACTGTCCCAAATTCTGTTCGGCCACTACTACTTTCTTGTAGCGTTTCAGCACGGCTTCCGTATTCTTGGGCAGCGGGTTCAGATAGCTGAAGTGGGCCAGTGCCACTTTCTTTCCGTTTTTTATCAGCTCTTCCATGGCCGAATAGAGGTGGCCGTAAGTACCTCCGAAGCCCACGATCAGCAGGTCGGCATCTTCAGCGCAGCCTTGTACTTCCACGTCGGGTACGGGTATCTTGGCAACCTTTTCAGCACGCAGATGGCACATCAGGTTGTGGTTTTCGGGATCGGTCGAGATGGCTCCCGTATTGCTGTCCTTCTCCAGTCCGCCCAGGATGTGCATGTAGCCTTCCTGTCCGGGGATGGCCCAGTAGCGTACGCCCGTTTCGGGGTTGCGGCGGTAGGGAGTATAGTTGTCTTTCATCTCGGCAGGTGCGTAGGGCGGATTGATGGCGGGATATTCGGTCAGCTTGGGCAACTTCCAGGCACCGGAGCCGTTGGCTACATATCCGTCGGTCAGCAATACGACGGGTGTCATGTGTTCGAGGGCTATTTTACATGCCATGTAGGCCGCGTCGAAGCAGTTGGTCGGCGATGTAGCGGCAATGACCGGCATGGGGCTTTCGCCGTTGCGTCCGAAGAGGGCCTGCAACAGGTCGGTCTGTTCCGACTTGGTGGGCAGACCGGTGGACGGACCGCCGCGCTGTACGTCGAGCACTACGAGCGGCAGCTCGGTGATGACTGCCAGGTTCATGGCTTCCGACTTCAGGCAGACACCGGGACCCGAGGTAGAGGTAACGGCCAGTGCACCGGCAAACGAAGCTCCGATGGCAGTGGCGCATCCCGAAATCTCGTCCTCGCACTGTACGGTCATCACGCCCAGTGATTTGTGCTTGGAAAGTTCGTGCAGCACGTCGGTTGCGGGAGTAATGGGGTAGGAGCCGAGGAACAGCTTCAGGCCGGCCTTTTCGGCAGCGGCAATGAATCCGTAAGCTGTAGCCTTGTTTCCGGTGATGTCCATGTATCTGCCCGGAACGGCGGCTTTGCTTTCAATCTTATATGTATGGGCTACGGAAGCATGGGTGTTGTGTCCGTAGTCGTATCCTGCATGAATGACTTTGATGTTGGCTTCGGCCACTTCGGGCTTTTTGGCGAATTTCTCGCGGATGAAGTCCTCGGCAATCTTCAAGTCGCGGTTGAAGAGCCAGCATACGAGGCCCACGGCGAACATGTTGCGGCATTTCAGTATCGACTTGTTGTCCATGCCGGTGTCGGCCAGGCAGTCTTTTACCATCTTCGAGATGGGGGCGGCGATGACATCTTGCTTGATGCCCATTTCTTCGATCGGGTTATCGGTCTTGAAGGCGGCTTTTTCCAGGTCGGACTTCTGGAAAGCATCGGTATCAATAATGATACAGGCAGTCGGTTTAGCAAACTTGTATTGGGTTTTCAGTGCGGCGGCGTTCATGGCTACCAGTACGTCGCATTTATCTCCAGGGGTATAGACTTTGTCCGCTCCGATATGCACCTGGAATCCGGATACGCCGGTCAGCGAACCTTGCGGGGCTCGGATGTCTGCCGGATAGTCGGGGAAAGTGCTGATGTCGTTTCCCACCGTAGCCGAAACTGTAGAAAAGATGTTGCCGGCGAGCTGCATACCGTCGCCGGAGTCTCCGGAGAAGCGGACTACCACTTGCTCCAGTTCTTTGACCATCATGTCGTTTGCCATAACTTACGATTTACTTAATCTGTTAGTACTAAAAAAAGTCCCTTTTTTGAATTTGCAGGAACGCAAATTTCGCAAAGTTAATCGGATTAACAAAACTTTTTTCGAAAAATCGGCGGAAAGCATTATCTTTGCGCCTACATTTTTCCGCTATATGCAGAATCTATGCAAAAGGTCTTGTAGTTCAACGGATAGAATAGAAGTTTCCTAAACTTTAGATCCGGGTTCGATTCCCGGCGAGACTACTTGGGCTATGATTTTTCCCCAGTTAGGAAAAAATTATTCCCCAGTTGGGAAAAAATTATTTCCTAACTGGGGAATTTTTGTAGTGTTGCTGGCCTATTCCTGCTGCTCTCCATCCGTTATCAGCTTGTAGCCTATCCGGGGGATAGTGACCAGTTCTATCCGGCGGTCGTCGGCCAGATATTTCCTGATTCGGGCAATGTAGTTGTTCAGGCTTTGCTCGCTGCTCTCCGTTGTGTATTCGCCCCACAGTTCCTGTGATATCTCTTCGCGGGTGATCACCCGGTTGGGGTTCTGTGCCAGCATCTTCAGCAGTTTGCTTTCGAGCAGGCTCAGCTTCCTTACTTTTTCGTCGCCTTTCAGCAGCAGGTTTTCGTCTGCTTTGAGGCGGAACATGCCTATTTCGATTCCTTTCGGACGGTAGGGGTGGGCAAAACGCTGTATATAGGCCAGCAGTTCGGCCATTTCGAAGGGTTTCTTCAGGTAGGTAAGGGCTCCTACCTCCAGGGCTTTTACTACGTTGTCGCTTTCCACGTGCGACGATACCACCAGCACAGGCACTTCCGGCGCTATCTGTTTCAGTTCGGGGATGGCGTCGATGCCGTTTTTCATGCCTATCTCCACGTCCAGCACTACGATGTCCGGCTGCATTTCCGCCGTTACGGTTCGGATGCCTGCCAGCGAAGTCTGGTAGTGTACTTCGTATCCCGCATCTTCCAGTGCCAGAGTGACGATACTGCCCAAGGCGAGGTCATCGTCTACAAACAATACTTTGATTTTGCTCATATAGATAGGAGTTTTTGAGTTTATAAGTTTAGTTGACGAGGGAACGAGGCTTCAGGCTACGAGGGGTGGGTGAGTTTTTGAGTTTTTGAGTTTTTAAGTTTTTGAGTTCTTAAGTTTTTAAGTTCTAACTTGACAAGGTCTGAAGCCCCTTGTTCCCTTGTTAACTCGTCCCCTCGTCAACTCAACTTAAGAACTCAAAAACTTAAAAACTTAAACCCTCACCGGTATGGTAAACGAAAACTCGCTGCCTTTTTCTTCGGCGCTCTTTACGGAAAGCTTTCCTTTGTGCGCGTCGATGATGTATTTCGACTGTGCCAGGCCGATGCCGTATCCTTTGCGGATTCGGTCTGCACCGCGGGGCACCTGATAGAACTGGCGGAACAGCTTTTTCTGATACCGCGGTGCGATGCCCCATCCGTCGTCTTGCACTGCTACTTGCAGCATGCCGTTCGCTGTCTGTAGCGTTACTTTTACGTTCACTCCGTCGTCCGAGTACTTCAGGGCATTCTCCACCAAGTTACGGATGACGTTTTCTATATACATGCCGTCGGCCACGACCTTCATGTTCTCCGGCAGTCGGTTTTTTATCTCGATGGTGTGCGGTTTGGTGCGGTAGAGGGCATCCATGCTGTTTTTCACTATTTCTGCCAGATGTGGGATGTCCGTTTCCTCCTTTTTCAGTATCAGCCGCTTCCTGTCCTTGCGTACGGTGACCAGGAGCGATTCGATGTTGCACACCAAGTGTCTCACTTCCGCCCGGCTGATTTCCACTGCTTTCTTTTTCGCCGCATTGGCTTCGGTAGATTCCAGCCAACTCAAGGTGGTTACTACGCTGTTCAGCGGAGCTTTCAGGTCGTGTATGGTGCCGTTGATGGTGTCTTCACGCTGTTGCAGTAATGTGTCTTTGCGGCGGATGACGAGGAGGTGATAAGCTACGCAACCTACTACGAACACCATTAATATCAACGACAGAATAAGTGGCCAGATTTGCTGCCCGATAAAAGGCAGTAAAGGGATGTTCGCTTTTAGCTGTAGGTACTGTAAGCCTTTGTTTCCGATGGGCAGGAGTTCGGAGGTATAGTTTGGATGCTTGCACCGCCCGATGGAGTCTATTCTTTCTTTATCTTTATTATATAAGGAAAAAGAATAGTTGAACTGTTTCTGATTGGCTTCTGCAAAAATACTATCCAAAACCGGAAGTTGTACAGGATACCCTTTTTCAAATAGTTCGTCTTGTTGCATTTGGGAAATAAGTTCCATTGCTGTATTCGCGACCCCCCTCTTTCTGGCATCATCTACATTATATATCGGCTGTTTCCGAGGTAAAGGGTGTAGGCGGGTCAAACTATCTATCTCCTGTGGAGTCATTTCTTCCATGGACTTTACCAAAAGGTACTGCCCTTTCATAGGAACTCTTCCTTTAGATTTCACATCTCGTATATGCCACTCCTTATCAATGGCAATTTGCAGCCGCTCCTCTATTCGTATTATATTTTCATCCATATAACGATTGTATAAGCTTATTACATAAAACGCTTGCAACAAGCCTATTGCGAATAGGGCGGCAAGGGTGATATAATAATACTTCTTCATAATTATAATCAAGCTAGTGCGCAAAGATAATCAAATTGCCTTGAATTTATTATAAAATGATTATCCAATTATTATCAACTACCTCAGTAGAAAACATTTACTTTGCAACGTCAGAAATCAAAAAAAATATAGAATTATGGACGTAACAGAAATGCAACAACTTTCAGTAGCAGAAATGTCGCAATTCAAGGGCGGCAAATGGGTTTGGATAAAAGATCAGTGGTACTGGATTGAAACTCTGGATTTGGATGAGGACGATTAATCCTATCTTAAAATGTAAATGAAACCGGTAAGTCTATTTAAATAGTGCAGTCCCCATCCTGCCTAAATTTGGGAGCGGATGCCGAAAAGCTTATGAGTAGGTGTAATATATTTTTAGTAGCAATAAAATGAATACGAAGATTTTTTTTATTCTAATGATAGTTTGTTCTATTTTTGTTTCTTCATGTTCTTCGGAAGAGACACAAGAAATTCAACAAAAATGTGGGATACAAGACTTGAATGAAAATGATACTTCTTTGTTTATGTCATCATTAAACAAAAGTATGAGATCTGTGATGGATATACCGATTGTTGTTAGTCAAACAGAAACTAGAACTGTAAATCAGCAGTTGGAATTGGAAGATGCAAGATATGTCTATGTAGATATTGCTTTAACAGATCAGTCTGTAGACTTAGATAAAATTGAGACTCCTCAGCAGATCTTAGAATTTACAAGAATTACAGGAGCAGAACTTAGTCTAATTAAAAGTGAGGCTTCTAATGATTCTTTGTTATTATCGGAAGAAAAATGCTGGGAAACTATCACTCCCACTATTCTAAATTGTAAAAACTATTTATACGGGAAGGGTTTTACTGAAAATGAAATTCAAGTGATGTTAAAGGAAAACAATGTGGATGAATCGTCTTTAATACCATTTGTTCTATCTTTAGCGGAAGAAGAAGAACGACAATTAAACAATTCTGTGGATAATGTTGATATCTATACAAGAAGTGTTGATTGGAATTTGGCAGGAAAATGTGCCATTCATGCTTTGGGCTTCGATGCTATGGCTGGATTAGCTCAATCTTCAGCTAAGACATGGAGTAAAGCAGTTCTTAAAAGAGTATTTAAAACAGTGGCTTCTAAAATGTTAGGACCAGTTGGCGCAGCCATTGCCTTAATTGATTTTTCATTATGTTATTGGGGATAAAAATTTCGTATCATGCACTTTTTGAATTAGTTGTAATTTTGCTCTGTTATTCTTTTATGATAAGCAAATTAATTATTGCTCTTAAGTGTCGTGAGTATGGTGCTGTACGGATACAATTGTTATTATTGTTAATTGCAACTGTGCTTGTGGGGTATATTTATATTATTTAACTTCGAACACTATTTAAAAAGTTGCAAACGTTTTTTATATTGATTTTACGGATGATGCAGATTCACTTTCTTTTTGTATATATTCGTATTTTGGTCATCTGCGATTTATTCATCTCTTAAGCTTTAGTTTCACACTTATATTGTTAATCAATTTTTGATAATTAGTAAGTACTCATTATATTGAAGTTGAATAATAGAATTTATTTGAAAGATTATTTTTTCTGAAAAATTCTATTATACAGGTGTTTAAATCGGATTTTAAAATAGCTAATTAATTTATAGTTGTTTAGGCAATAGTGTAAGTGCAGGTATTTTACTGTTAGTATTGCTTTTGTTAAACTTCGCTTTGGTTAAACAGCTATATTTTAAATCGTATATGTATGAAAATTTCTTATCAAGATAAATGTGGGTATCGTAAACAATACTGGAGTAATGTTTACTATCCGATTATAGTTAATGTGTTCTGCATATTGCTTTTTTCCATTATTATAGTTCATAGATATTGGAATGAATGCGTATATATGCATGCCTCCTTATTGCTTGGTGTTGGAATAAGTTTATTTGTTTTTTGCGTGGGGAAATTGCGCGAAGAATTTAAGAAGGAAAAAAGTTTTAATGTTGTAACTTTGCTTTATGCCTGTTTTTTCCCAATAGTAGCTTTTTTAATAAATTATTGGTATATCGGCTTATGAATGCCAGTATATTAATAATGCTAAAAGGTATATGAAATTCCCCGTTTACATCCAGCACGATTCCATGCAATGCGGCATTGCCTGTCTGCAAATGATTTGCAAATATTACGGTAAGGAGTACACACTTGCCGAACTTTCCGAATTGTGTTTTGCCACCAACGAAGGTGTGTCGTTGCTCGGTATCAGCCAGGCGGCTGAGAAGTTAGGGCTGCATACCATTTGCGGGCGAGCTACTATAGAGCAACTGGACAGATCCGAGTTGCCTTGCATTGCACACTGGAATCAGAACCATTTTGTAGTGCTCTATCGGGTGAAGAAAAGAAGAGGGGGATGCCTGTATTGCGTGGCCGACCCCGGGAAAGGACGGGTGGAATATACAGAAGAAGAGTTCAAGCGCGGATGGCTCAGCACCCAATCACAAGGTGCAGAGAAAGGCATCGTTATGTTTCTGAACCCTACTCCTGCATTTGAAGACAGAGGGGAGATGAAGGGGCGATGCCGGGAACAGCGGTCTTTCGGTTTTCTGTTCGGTTACATCAGGCAGCATCGGAAGTATTTCGGACAAATCTTGCTGGGACTGCTGGTGGGTAGCCTTATTCAGCTGGTAATGCCTTTTCTTACCCAAGCCATAGTCGATGTAGGCATTACGCACCAGAACTTGACAATTGTCTGGCTGATACTGTTGGGGCAACTGGTACTTACCATCAGCCGGACAAGCGTCGACTTCATACGCCGCTGGCTACTGTTGCACATCAGTATGCGCATCAATATCTCGCTGATTTCGGACTTTTTCATCAAGCTACTGAAACTGCCGATGTCGTTCTTCGACACTAAGCTGATGGGCGACTTGCTGCAACGAATGGGCGACCACAAACGGGTGGAGCAGTTTCTGACCACGCAGACACTGACTGTAATGTTTTCTTTGCTGAATTTTGTGATATTCGGCATGGTTCTTTTGTGTTATAACTGGCTTATATTCGTCGTTTTTCTCTGTGGAAGTTTGCTTTACGGCGGATGGATGGCCTTATTCCTGAATAAAAGGAAAGTGCTGGATTATGAATTGTTTGAACGGCAGGCAATGAACAATGCCAAGACCTACCAGTTCATTACGTCCATGCAGGAAATCAAGCTGCAGGATTGTGAGCACCGACGGCGTTGGGAGTGGGAAGACGTGCAGGCTGACCTCTTCGACGTACAGATGGAAAGCCTGAAACTGCAACAAAAACAGGAGGCCGGCTGCATCTTCATCAATGAAGTAAAGAATACGGTTATTACCGTGGTTGCCGCCGCAACCGTCATACATGGTAACATGACACTGGGTATGATGCTTGCCGTGCAATACATCATCGGGCAACTGAACAGTCCGGTGGAACAGTTGATGAAGTTCCTCTACTCTTTACAGGATGTCAGGATAAGCTTAGAGCGCATCAATGAAATACACGAGATGAAGAACGAGGAAAGCGAGGAGCGTAACCTGATGGTTCCGGCTGGGGGTGGCGCGGATCTGATATTCGAGGATGTCGGTTTCAAATACGATCCGCACAGTCCGCAGTGGACATTACAGGGAATCAGTCTCATCATTCCTTATGGGAAAACCACTGCCATTGTAGGCGCGTCGGGCAGCGGAAAAACGACTTTGTTGAAATTGTTGTTAGGATATTATCCGGTACAGGAAGGAACGGTCAGAATTGGGAATGCCAATCTTGAACAATACGACCTGAAAGGCTGGCGCAGACGATGCGGGGTAGTGATGCAGGATGGGGTTATCTTCTCGGAAAGCATTGCGAAAAACATCGCAGTGGATGACGGGGAAGTGAGTCTCGACCGTCTGAAGCGTGCCGTAGAAATAGCCAATGTCAGGAGTTTTGCCGAAAAGCTGCCATTGAAGTACAATACACAGATAGGCCCCGACGGCATCGGGTTGAGCCAGGGACAAAAACAACGTATCCTCATTGCGCGTGCCGTTTACAAGAATCCTCCTTATATTTTTCTGGATGAGGCTACCAATGCGCTGGATGCCGAAAACGAACGGGTCATTGTGGAAAATCTTCATGACTTCTACTTAGGGCGTACGGTTGTTGTGGTGGCTCATCGCCTGAGTACAGTGAAAGATGCCGACCAGATTATTGTGATGGACAAGGGGCGCATCGTGGAAGTAGGAAACCATGTTTCGCTTATCGCCCGGAAAGGGACTTACTACAATCTGGTGAAGAATCAGTTGGAATTGGGAAACTAAATATGTGGAAATCGAGTATGACAGAATATGATAATATAGAATTGCGAAGCGAGAAAGTACGGAATATCATCAGCAAAGTACCTTCCGAACTGGTGACTGGAGGTACTGTTTACATTGCGTTGCTGCTGATGATGCTTTTCGTGGCGGCCATGCTGATTCCTTATCCGGAGAATATCCGTGCTGTGACCATTGTGACATCGGTAGATCGGCGAAGCATACAGGCGGATGCCTATATTCCTTTCCGTTATGTCAACCGGATAAAAAGAGGAACAGAGGTCAGTGTAGAACTGGAAGGATTTGCGGCACAAGAATATGGTTATAATCATGGCTTGGTTGCGGAAGTTAAGAAAGATAGCCTGATCAGTCAGGGAGGCAGAACTTATTTTTGTGTTTCCCTCGATTTGAAAGCCCCGTTCAAATATGATGTGTTGCCGCAGATGCAAGGCATGTGCGTGATTACTGTTGCTGATAAGACAGTGTTTCAATACATATTCCGGAAAATAGACCGGCTTTTGGGAGGTGATTGAACGGTAAGGGATTATCCTCTTTCAGCCCTGCTTGTCTGTTGTGAAACACTTGCACGGCTCGTGAGCGGTACAAGTGTGGCTCGCGAGCCGTGCAAGCATTCCACAGGAGCCATGCAAGTGTTGCTCCCTGCGAGCGCGTCCCCCTCTATCCTCC
Organism: Bacteroides sp. ET489; assembly: GCF_030518095.1. NCBI lineage: Bacteria > Pseudomonadati > Bacteroidota > Bacteroidia > Bacteroidales > Bacteroidaceae > Bacteroides > Bacteroides sp. ET489. Next base: position 149,307 of record NZ_JAULLJ010000005.1, on the reverse strand, counting down.
TCCTTCTCTCCATAAAAAACGCTGTGAAACTCTGTGTCTTCTGTGGTTCCCATCTTTCACCTTTCAACGTAACAGTCTGTCCATCATTGGTTTGCGTTGAAACGTGAAGTTGAAAACGATTTGTTGAACGCGTTTGGCCGAAACGGTTTGGCAGGCCGGATATTTGTCGTATCTTTGCCTGCGTACAAACACATAAAAACACAAAATAGACAATGAAAACAGCAAAGAATCTGATCAGCCGTGTCCGGAACCTGCTGACGGACGTACACCGTTCCGCCCCCTCCCGCCGTCGGACGCAATCGTACGAACACGTATTGGAATACCTGCAACATTTCTGCTCCACGCTGCCCGCTGGAACGGAACTTGTCTTCCTGCTGGATGGCCGGAACGGAGAAGTGCGCTGGAGAGAACGCACGGCAAGGCTTGAACCGACCCCGAACGAAGCTGAGCATACGGAACGGCCTGCTGCCACCGAAGCGGTGCATCAGGAACCTGCCACCGCTGCCGCTGAAACTCCTTCCGTCCCCGCTACCACGGAGGGGAAGCCCTCGAAGCAGCAACAGACCATGCAGAACCTGCTGCGCTTCCTGCGCCTGCGCTATGCCTTCCGCTACAACCGCCTGACGGAGCAGACCGAATGCGCTTTGCGCGACATCTTCGCTGCCGACGAACACCACCTTATATATAAGCCTGTGGACAACCGCCTGCTGAACGGCATTGCACTGGCCGCCATCGCCGAAGGCATCGACTGCTGGGACCGCGACGTGCGCCGCTACGTGGAGTCGGACAACGTGCCCGGCTACCATCCCTTTGCCCGTTACTTCGACACGTTGCCCGCCTGGGACGGTCGCGACCGGGTGACGCCTCTGGCTGCCCGGGTTTCGGACAATCCGCTGTGGGTACGCTCGTTCCACCGCTGGATGCTGGCTCTGACAGCAGGCTGGATGGGGCACGACACGGGCGGCAAACGTGCCAATAGCGTGGCGCCCATCCTGGTGAGCCCCGTGCAGGGAATGGGCAAATCGACCTTCTGCCGCCTGCTGATGCCTGCCGAGCTGCGCTGCTACTTCACCGAAAGCTTCGACCTGAGCAACCCCACAGCCGCCGAGAACAAACTTGCCTCCTTCGGACTCATCAATCTGGACGAGTTCGACAAGCTGCCTGCCACCCGCATGCCGCAACTGAAGAACCTGATGCAGATGGAGAACCTGAATCTGCGCCGTGCTTACCGCCGCAGCACCGAGCCGTTGGAGCGCATCGCTTCGTTCATCGGTACGAGCAATCGCCGCGACCTGCTGACGGACGCTTCGGGCAGCCGACGCTTCATCTGTGTGGAGGTGGAGCACGAAATAGACTGCACCACGCCCGTGGAGCATGCCCAACTCTACGCTCAGCTGAAGCACGAACTGCAGCAAGGCGAACGCTGCTGGTTCAGTAAGCGCGAGGAAGCGGAGATACAGGCAGTGAATCAGGCCTTCTATCGTGTGACACCTGCCGAAGAGGTGCTGGGCGCCAACTTCCAGTTTGCCCGGCCGGGCGAGCAGGGAGCGCGCGTCATGTCCGCCGCCGCCCTTTACGCCGCCCTGAAGCAGCAGAACCCGTCTGCCCTGACGGGCTACAGTTGTCTGGCCTTTAGCCGCTTGCTGGCACAGCTGGGGCGCCGTGTGCATACACGCTATGGCAACGGCTATTGGGTGAAGGAAAGCCGGATGCAGGAGGGGGAAGGAATGGATAAATAATGTAATATCATTTGCTGAGCATATCGGTATTAGGCCATAAAAAAAGAGGATGCATCCATTTACGGATACATCCTCTGTATAGGGAACTTAATCTTTTGTTTTTAGCCCTTAAGCTGAAGAGTCTTTTGCAACTCATCAACTTAAGAACTTAAAAACTCAGAAACTTATTTTTCTGCGACTACTTCTTCGTTTTTCTTCTTCAACAGCATGAAGGCGATAGGAGAAGCGACGAAGAGTGAAGACAGTGTACCGAATACAACACCCAGAATCATGGCGAAGGCGAAGCTGCGGATAGAGTCACCACCGAGGATGAAGATACACAGCAACACGATCAAGGTACTCAGTGACGTATTGATGGTACGTGCCAGTGTCGTGTTCAGTGAGTCGTTGAACAGAGTCAGCTTGTCACGCTTCGGATAGAGACCGAGGAACTCACGTACACGGTCGAAGATAACCACCTTATCGTTGATAGAGTAACCGATAGCCGTCAGGATGGCACCGATAAATGTCTGGTCGATTTCGAGCGAGAACGGCAGGATGCCCCAGAAGATGGAGTATGCACCCAAGATGACGATGGTATCGCAAGCCAGAGCTGCTACAGAACCGATACTATAAGCGATGTTACGGAAGCGGAGCAGGATGTACAGACCGATAGCGATCAGAGCCAGTACAACAGACCAGATAGCTGATACCTTGATGTCGTCGGCGATGCTCGGACCTACCTTCTGCGAACTGATGATACTACCGCCTGTGTGGTTCTCGCGGTCGATGAATGTTTCCAGCGAAATGTTCTGAGTGAGCAGCGGCTTCAGAGTCTCGTACAGATAAGCTTCGATTTCAGAGTCAACGTTGCTGCCTTCTTCCTGAATGCGGTAGTTGGTACTGATACGTACAGTCTTACCGTCGGTACCGATGGCGATAACGCTTACGTTAGCATCACCAAACTTGCTGGAGATGAGCTCACGTACTTGTTCAGGTTCAACTTCTTTCTCGAACTGTACCTTGAAGTTACGTCCACCGGTGAAGTCGATACTTTGGCTCAGACCGCGTGTAAACAGGAAGCCGAGGCAAACTACGACAACGATGAGTGTAGTAGTCATCCATACTTTTCTGCGACCCATGAAGTCGAAGTGAGTATTGGCCATCAGGTTCTTGGAGATACCTGTGCAGAATGTCAGGTTCAGCAGCTTGTCCTTACCCATGAAGTGTTCGTAGAACAGACGAGTCATGAACACGGCTGTAAAGAATGAAATCAGGATACCGATGATCAAGGTAGTAGCAAAACCACGGATAGGACCTGTACCGAAGTTGAACAGGATGATACCGGTGATGATAGATGTCAAGTTAGAGTCGAAGATGGCCGAGAAGGCGTTCGAATAACCATCAGCCAAGGCTTTCTTCACACCCTTGCCTGCGCGAAGCTCTTCCTTGGTACGTTCGTAGATCAACACGTTGGCATCCACAGCCATACCCAGTGACAGCACCATACCGGCGATACCGGACATTGTCAGTGCAGCCTGGAAGGAAGAAAGAATACCCAGTGTGAAGAACAAGTTCAGGATGAGGGCGCCGTTGGCAACCATACCGGGGATGAAACCATACATGGAGCACATGTAGATCATCAACAGCACGAGAGCCACGATGAATGAAATGATACCGGCGTTGATAGAAGCCTGACCGAGTGACGGACCTACGATGTCTTCCTGTACGATGTGGGCAGGAGCCGGCATCTTACCAGATTTCAATACGTTGGCCAAGTCTTTCGTTTCGTCGGGGGTGAAGTGACCGGTGATGACAGAGTTACCGCCAGTAATTTCGTTCATTACATTCGGAGCAGAATATACGTAGCCATCCAATACGATAGCGATGCTGCGGTTGATGTTCTGCTTGGTCAGCTGTGCCCAGCGGCGTGCACCGTCAGTATTCATAGACATGCTTACGCACGGTTTGCCATATTGGTCGTAGTCGTCCTTGGCGTCTACGATTACGTCACCTTCCATAGCGGCACGGCCGTTACGCTCGGTCGACTTGATGGCATAGAGTTCGAAAGTCTGTGCTTTCGGGTCGAAAGCTACGGCAGAAACACCCCACTTCAGACGCAGGTCTTTCGGCAGTTCAGACAGAACTTCGGGCATTGACAGATATCTGTTGATTTCTGCTGTATCCTTATAGCTGGCATAGCCTACTACCGGACCACCATTGGGGTTCACCTGCAGAATGGCCAGTAACGGATGTTCTTTCTTGATTTGTTCCAGATCGGCAGCCTGTGATTTGCTTTCGCCTTTCAGAGCGGCTGCAAGACTGTCGGTAGTGCTGGTAGCTTGAGCTACAACGGGAGCTTCGGTAGCAACTGTATCAACGGCAGTGCTGTCGGCTGCAGTCTGTGTGCTCTGCAGAACGCGCAACTTGTTGTCGGCTGATTGCAGGTAAGGAGCTACTTCGTTTGCATTGTAAGTTTCCCAGAATTCGAGGTTGGCAGAACCTTGCAACAATTTTCTTACACGTTCGGGCTCTTTGATACCAGGCAGTTCGACCATGATGCGGCCCATCTTGTCTTCCAGACTCTGGATGTTGGGCTGAACGACACCGAAACGGTCGATACGTGTACGGAGCACGTTGTATGAGTTGTCGACTGCGGCTTTAACTTCTTCGCGCAGAACCTTCTCAACTTCTGCATCCGAAGATTTCTGGTTTACTTTGTCTTTCAACTGTTGGGTAGCGAACAATTGTGCAAGAGGTTGGTCCGGAGCAAGTCTGTGGTACTCGCGAACGAACAGTGTGATAACGTCGTCCTGGCTTGTTGTAGCCTGTTTAGCGGCTGTTGACAATGCCTGGTTAAACGCTTCGTCGGTTTTGTTGTCCGCCAATGTCTTGATAACATCGGGTACAGAAACTTCGAGGATGACGTTCATACCACCCTTCAAGTCCAAACCAAGACTGATTTCCATCTCACGACAATCTTTCAGAGTCCAGTTGCCAAACCACACTTTCTCGTTCGCCAGAGAATCCAGGTAGTCCTGCTCCACTTTCTCGTCTCCTTTTGCATACTCCTTAGCCTTGTTGGTATAGTAGCGAGTTACAAAAGAAAAGGACAAGTAGAACACGCAGACCAGTGTGAGCAAGATGGCAAAAACTCTTACAAATCCTTTGTTTTGCATGTTACTTTTAGTTTATTATGATTACTTTATTTAATTAATTCTGATGTATATAGGGCTGCAAATATAGCTTTTTTTTCACATTTGGAAGTAAAAGGAACTCAAATATTTGCATATTATTTCATTCCGCGGTTTTTTAACATCGGTTCCAGTTGGGGCTCGGCGCCGCGGAAATTCCTGTAAAGAGTCATGGCGTCTTCGCTGTCGCCTTTCTCCAGTACGTTGCGTCGGAACAGGTCGGCTGTGTGGCGGTCGAAGATGCCGTTTTCCTTGAAGGCTTCGAAAGCGTCGTTGTCGAGCACGTTGGCCCAAAGATAGCTGTAATAACCTGCTGCATAACCGCCGATGATGTGGCTGAAGTAGGTGGTACGGTAACGCGGAGCTATTTCGGGAATCAGTCCCAGACGGTCCATGGCTTCTTTCTCGAAGGCTACTACGTCCAGACCAGTCGTATCGGTCAGGTTATGCAGGTTCATATCCAGAAAGGCGGCTGCCATCAGTTCGGTCGTGATGAATCCCTGATTGAAAGTCTTCTGATTGAGGATCTTTTCGATCAGTTCGTCAGGAATTGTTTCGCCGGTCTGGTAATGCTTGGCATACATCTTCAGCACTTCGGGTTCGGTAGCCCAGTGCTCGTTGATCTGTGAGGGCAGCTCTACAAAGTCGCGTACGACGTTCGTGCCTGATGTTCCCTTATATTGGCACTTGGTTAACAGACCGTGCAAGGCATGACCGAATTCGTGGAACAGGGTTTCTACTTCGTCGATGGTAAGCAGAGAGGGAGTGTCGCCTACAGGTTTGGTAAAGCTAGTCACATTGCATACCAGCGGACGGATATCACCTTGCTGCTCGCGGTAATTGCTCATCCAGGCACCACCGCTTTTGCCTGCACGCGGGAAGTAGTCGGTATAGAAGATTCCCAGTTGCGAACCGTCGGCATCTTTCACTTCGAATACTTGTACGTCGGGATTGTAGACGGGAATGCTGTCCATTGGTGTAAGGGTGATGCCGTACAGCTTGTTGGCTACGGCGAAAGCACCTTCGCGTACGTTTTCGAGTTTGAAGTAGGGTTTGATTTGCTCTTCTTCGAGGTTGTACTTCTCTTTACGCAGTTTCTCGGTGTAGTACCACCAGTCCCAGGCTTCCAGCTTTTCGCCTTTGTTTTCGCGGTCCATCAGTTTTTGTAACTCGGCTGCTTCGGCCTTGGCTTTGGGCAGGGCGTACTGCCACAGGTTGTTCAGGAAGTCCATGACGGTCTTTGAATCCTTCGCCATGGTATTGTCGAGTACAAAGTTGGAGTAGCAGTCGAATCCCAGCAGGCGGGCTTTTTCGAGGCGCAGGCTGACGATTTCGGTGATGATTTTCTTGTTATCGTTCTTGTCGTTGTTATTACCGCGCTGGATGTAGGCTTTGTATACCTTCTCGCGCAGCGGACGGTTGGCCGAATATTGCAGGAAAGGCAAGCGGCTGGAGTTGTGCAGGGTAAACAGCCATTTACCTTCCTGTCCGGCTGCTTTGGCTTCGGCTGCGGCGCTCTGACGGAACCATTCGGGCAGTCCGGTCAAGTCTTCTTCCTTGTCGACAAACAGTTTGAATTCGTTGTTTTCGTTCAGGATGTTCTTGTCGAAACGAATGCCGAGGGTAGAGAGTTGTTTGTTGATCTCGCGCAGGCGGGCTTGCTTGTCGGCAGGGAGGTTGGCACCCGAGCGAACGAAGCTTTTGTAAGTCTTCTCCAACAGACGGCGCTGTTCGGTGGTCAGTTGCAGGCTGTCTTTCTGCTGATAGACGTCTTTTATCTTGGCGAACAGTGCTTCGTTAAGGAGGATATTGTCATTGTGCTCGGACATGACAGGGGCCAGCTTCATGGACAGTGCTGTGAGCTTGTCGGTCGTTTCGGCTTCGGTCAGGTTATAGAATACACCTCCTACACGGTCCAGAATGGGCGAGCTGTTGTCGAAGGCTACAATGACGTTATCGAATGTAGGTGCTTCGGCATTGGAAGTGATGGCCTGGATGTTGGCTTTTTGTTCGTCGATGCCTTTCATGAAGGCTGGTTCGTAGTGTTCCAGTTTGATCTGGTCGAACGGCGGAACACCGTACGGGGTTTGGAACTCGGTAAGGAACGGATTGGTTTCCGTCTGAGTAGTACAAGAGTACATCATACAGCTTGCTGCTAAAATTAGAATACTTTTCTTTATCATGGTATTAAGGATTTATGTTTCGTAAATCAGTTGATAGATTCCGGTTGTTACTTTCTCGGGGCAATGTAGCACCAGATGGGGTAATGGTCGGACTCTTTTATGGAGCGGTCTACCGTACAGTTAAAACTCTGCAGGTTCGGGCTGACCAGTATGTTGTCTATCCGGAAATAGAATTTGTTCTGGTTGTACGAGATGCCCAGCCCGCATCCCGACTGGGTGAAGGCATCATCCATGTCCTGACTGATGACGCGGTGGGTATAAGAGATAGGGGTATCGTTGAAGTCGCCGCATACTATGATGTAGGGATGTTTGGAGTGGGCAATGGCGTTGGCTATGCTGTCAGCTTGCGGGGCACGTATGGCGGAGGCTTCGGCCAGTTTGCGGACAAGCAGACGGGCACCGCTTTTTACTTTTTCTTTTTGCGGGTCTTTCAGCATGCTTTCGTATACCACTTTGTCTTCTTTGGTCAGTTTGTTCGATTCCAAGTGATTGTTGATAAGAGTCAGAGTGTCTTCTCCAATCTTTATTTCGTAGACGACGGAACCGTTGTAGTCGCTTTTGTATTTCAGGGTATGTGCCGAAAGGATGGGGAACTTGGAGTAACAGGCCATTTTATTGGTCGATCCTTTCCCTTCGCCTACCGTATGGATGCGGTGGTAAGGGTAGTCTTTCAGTGCTTTTTCCACATCTTTCTGCATCAGGAACTTCTTGGCTGTAGACGTTGCATACTCCTGCAGGCACAGAATGTCGGCTTCGCTGTCTTTAAGATAATTCAGAATGGGGTTCTGTCCGTCTTTCTTTATGGTTCCGTCAAACCCCATGATGTTGTACGACAATACTTTGAAACTGCCTTCGGGCAGGTTGTCCGTATGCCAGTTAATAGGACAATACGTATGCAGCTGTGGAAAGCACAGCAGGAAGCCTGCCAGTGGTACCAATGCCTGCTTGAAGCGCTGTATGATGAGCCAGAAAATCAGAAAGCCACCATTGACAAGTGCAAATATCGGAAAAGTCAGCCCGAAACAGGACTGTACGGGGTGTAACTCCGGATTGATGTACGGACTGTAGGCAGCAAACAGCAGGAGCCCGGTAAAGAGCACGTTGGCTGCCAGAATCAGAAATACTACAAAGTAACCGAGATGTTTCACTTGCTTTCGTCAATAATGGATGTTCTTTTTGCTGTCGAAGAGAACGGCTACCGTTTGCTGGCGTCGAACAGACTCTTCTTTTCGTCGGCTGTCAGACTTTCATAACCCGACTTTTTCAGTTTGTCGAGTATGCGGTCTATTTCTTCCGACTGTGCCTTTTTACGGGCATTGTATTCGTAGTCGCTTTTCCGGTTGGCGCTGTAGTGCACCTTCATTTTGGGCTTGCGCGGCTTGAAACTGAACAACGAACTGACAGCATCAATCAGTTTGTTGATCCAGGCTGTTGCGTCCGTTCCTTTACTGAGTCCGGCTGCAAACCAAAGTCCGGCCAAGGCTCCTCCCAGGTGTGCGATGTGTCCGCCGGCATTGCTCGAAGTAATGAACAGCAGATCGGTTCCGATGACAATCAGTGCTAGATATTTCAGACGGATGGTACCGAAAAGCAACAGGCGGATAGGGTAGTTGGGTTCGCGGTAGGCTGTGGCCGTCACAATGGCCAGTACCGAAGCCGAAGCGCCCAGCATGAATGAGTAGTCGACCATGGGGCGGAAGTAGGGGAAGACGTTATAGGCAGCCATGTAGAGGATACCGCCGCAGATGCCGCCCAGCAGGTAGACACCCCGCAGGTGTTTGGACGTGAAGAACTGCAGAAACAAAGCTCCGAACCAGTAAAGCCACAGCATATTGAACAGGATGTGCAACAATCCACCATGCATGAACATGTACGTCAGGATGGACCACGGCTGCACGATGAAACGTGCAGGGGAAGCCGGCAGTTCGAACCACTCGTAGAGTCCGGAAAGACTGCGGTTGAAAAGCTGTACGATAACTCCGCACAAGGTAGTCAGTACAAATACGGCCACATTGATGTAGATCAGCCGGATATAAATATTACCTCTACGGAAGGTCTCTCTCAGTTCATTGATAATAGTAGCCATTTCTTCTGTTCTTTCTTCTCCAATACATTATTAATATAAAGCCGAATATCATACCACCCAGGTGTGCAAAGTGAGCCACGTTGTCGCTGGGGTTGTTGGCGAAGCCCGACCACAGCTCAATCAGGGCATATCCCATGACAAAGTATTTGGCCTTGATGGGGAAAGGTAGGGGGAAAATGAACATCGGCTGGTTGGGGAACAGCATGCCAAATCCCAACAGGATAGCATAAACAGCTCCCGAGGCACCTACGGTCGAGGCGTTCAATGTTAGGTTCAGATTGGCCATGGCCGGATCGACGAAGTTCATATTACGGCTCAGGGCTTTGGCTCCTTCGTTGAATACACCTTCGATGGCTTCGGGCGACATACCCGACTCCAGCGTGATGTAGCGTATACCGGTCACCAGCTCCTGAATGAGTCCGGCTCCGATGCCGCACAGCAGATAGTAGAACAGGAAGCGTCGCGGTCCCCATACCTGCTCCAGAATGCGACCAAACATCCATACGGCAAACATATTGAAGAACAGGTGCGTGAATCCACCGTGCATAAACATGTAAGTGATGAGCTGGGCCGCGTTGAAATTGTCGGCCAGAATAAAGTGCAGTCCCAAGTATTCATTCAGATCGATGCCATAGCTTTGGGCAACGATGGTACCAAGAAACATCAGCACGTTGATGATTAAAAGGTTCTTGGTGACAGTAGGTATATTGTTCATAATCTGTTTTTTCGTTCTGTGAGTTGCAAAAATACGAATAATTTCTGTTCTATAACAGAAAATGGGCTGACTATTCTTTGTTTTTATCAGAAATCCAATCTTTTTTTAGTGTTTTTATTTGATATTCAGAAATATTACTCTATTTTTGTAGATACCTGATTTAGTGGAGGTAATCACTATTGTATAACATAACTTATTAATTCGTCCATTATGAATAAAGCAGAACTTATCAGTGCAATGGCTGCTGAGTCGGGATTGACAAAAGCCGATTGCCAAAAGGCGCTGGATGCATTTACCGCATCGGTGATCAAGACTTTGAAGGAAGGTGGAAAAGTGTCCTTGGTAGGGTTCGGTACCTTCTCGGTGATAGAAAGAGCTGAACGTTCGGGAATCAACCCTACGACGAAGGAAAAGATTGTTATTCCGGCTAGGAAAGCTGCGAAATTCAAACCTGGTAATGAGCTGACCTTCGAATAAAAAGGAAATACGGGTCGGCAGACAATACGACGAGGAGACGTGTCGAAGGAAAATGAGGTGGCGGCATCCGGTAGGGCGGATGAAGCGTGCCGAGAGGTTTCTTCGACACGTCTCCTCGTTTTGGTTACTACCCTTCGGAGTGCTGTGTTGCAGCCGAAAACGTGTCGCAGGCCGGTATCCGCTTTGTTTACAGGCGAAAATCGTCTTTCAGTGAAAGAGAAGCTTGTACCTTTCCGTGCTTTTATGTACTTTTGCACCAGGAAAATACATTATAAGTCATGAATATAGAACAGAAACTGGTTTCGTCCGTAGTCAACGGACTGAAAGCACTGTACGGGCAGGACGCTCCTGCCGCACAGGTGCAACTGCAAAAGACCAAGAAAGAATTTGAAGGCCACCTTACACTCGTGGTGTTCCCCTTCCTGCGCATGTCGAAGAAAGGACCGGAACAGACCGCACAGGAAATCGGTGAATACCTGAAGGCAAACGAACCTTCGGTAGCGGCATTCAACGTAATCAAGGGTTTCCTGAACCTGACCATCGCATCGTCGGCATGGATCGAGTTGCTGAACGGCATTCATACAGACAAGCAGTATGGTATTACGGCTGCCGGCGAACAGTCGCCGCTGGTGATGATCGAGTATTCGTCGCCCAACACCAACAAGCCTCTTCACCTGGGACACGTGCGCAATAACCTGCTGGGTAATGCGCTGGCCAATATCATTGCCGCCAACGGTAACCGTGTAGTGAAGACTAACATCGTGAACGACCGTGGTATACACATCTGCAAGTCGATGCTGGCCTGGTTGAAGTACGGAAACGGCGAGACTCCCGAGTCGAGTGGCAAGAAAGGCGACCATCTGATTGGTGATTACTACGTAGCTTTCGACAAGCACTTCAAAGCCGAAGTGAAGGAACTGATGGCCCAATATATGGCCGAAGGCATGGGCGAAGAAGAAGCTAAGGCAAAGGCCGAAGCCGAATCACCTTTGATGAAGGAAGCCCGCGAAATGTTGGTGAAATGGGAAGCTGGCGACCCCGAAGTACGTGCCCTTTGGCAAAAGATGAACGACTGGGTATATGCCGGATTTGACGAGACTTACAAGCTGATGGGTGTCAGCTTCGACAAGATATATTACGAGTCGAATACCTATCTGGAAGGCAAGAAGAAAGTGCTCGAAGGACTGGAGAAAGGACTTTTCTACCGCAAGGAAGACGGTTCCGTATGGGCCGACCTGACAGGCGAAGGCCTCGACCACAAGCTGCTGCTCCGTGCCGACGGTACATCGGTCTACATGACGCAGGACATCGGTACTGCCGAACAACGTTTTTCTGACTATCCCATCGACAAGATGATCTATGTAGTGGGTAACGAACAGAACTACCACTTTCAGGTACTGTCCATCCTGCTCGACCGTCTGGGCTTTGAGTGGGGTAAGAGCCTGGTGCACTTCTCTTACGGTATGGTGGAACTGCCCGAAGGCAAGATGAAGAGCCGCGAAGGTACCGTAGTTGATGCCGACGACCTGATGGAAGAAATGATCAATACAGCCAAGGAAACGAGCAACGAACTGGGCAAGCTTGACGGTCTGACACAGGAAGAGGCCGATGACATTGCCCGCATTGTCGGTCTGGGTGCGTTGAAGTATTTTATTCTGAAGGTGGATGCCCGTAAGAACATGACGTTCAATCCGAAAGAATCAATCGACTTCAACGGCAATACCGGTCCGTTTATCCAATATACGTATGCCCGTATTCAGTCGGTACTGCGCAAGGCAAAGGAGGCCGGTATCACGGTTCCCGAACAGCTTCATGCCGGCATCGAGCTGAGCGAGAAGGAAGAAGGTTTGATTCAGATGGTAGCCGATTTTGCTGCGGTTGTGAAGCAAGCCGGTACGGACTACAGTCCTTCTATCATTGCTAATTACTGTTATGATTTGGTGAAGGAATACAACCAGTTCTACCACGACTTCAGCATCTTGCGCGAAGAGAATGTCGATGTCAAGGTGTTCCGTCTGGCATTGTCAGAGAATGTAGCCAAGGTCGTTCGTCTGGGTATGGGACTGCTGGGCATCGAGGTGCCGGAACGCATGTAAGCCAAAGCCTATAAAGACTAAAAACGCATTAGCATATATGCCTTGATTTTTCCCCAGTTAGGAAAAAATATTTTCCTAACTGGGGAAATTTTTTTGCATACTTGGCCTTAAAAATCCATGGAGGTGATGCCGGTGTGTAATGCAAGTACGGCTCATGAGCCACACTTGCACGGTTCGCGAGCCGTACAAGTGTTGTTCATGAGCCGTGCAAGTGTTCTGCAAAGCTGCTATTTTCAATTTAGTTTTTAGCGCTTGCCTGTGCTTTTGGCTTTTGCTTTTCCGCGTTTGGGTTTGTCACCATCTTTGTCTTCCTGCAACTTGACGAGTTCCAGACACGATTGCAAGCTGAGGTCTTGCGGAACAATATCCTTGGGTATCTTATAATTGTTGCCTTTGTAGGAAATGTAGGGGCCGTAGCGTCCGTTCATGATTTCCAGTTCGGGCTCTTCGTCAAACTTCTTCAGGTGGCGTTTGGCTTCTTCGGCTTCTTTTTCTTTGATCAGTTCCAAAGCTTCCTCCAGCGTAATAGCCAGCGGGTCGACACCCTTGGGCAGGGAAACATACATGCCATTGTAGTGGACGTAAGGACCAAAGCGTCCGGCACCGATGGTGATAGCCTTTCCTTCGTGATCGCCCAGTGTACGGGGCAACTTGAAGAGGTCGAGCACTTCTTCCAGGGTAACGGTTTCGATGGACATGTCTTTCTTCAGCTGGGCGAAGCGGGGCTTGTCCTTGTCGTCGGCTGTGCCAATCTGGGCAACCGGACCGAAACGACCGATTTTGACCGATACTTGCCGGCCGCTTGCAGGGTCTGTGCCCAAGATACGTTCACCGGCTTTGTGGGCGCTCTTGGTGGCAAGAGTCGATTCTACCGAAGGATGGAAATCCTTGTAGAACGTTTTCAGGATGGATGTCCATTGCTTCTCTCCCTCGGCAATTTCATCGAACTGCTTCTCGACATTGGCTGTGAAGTTGTAGTCGAGGATGTTGGGGAAGTATTCCAGCAGAAAATCGTTCACAACCGTTCCGGTATCGGTCGGAATCAGCTTGGCCTTCTCGGCACCGGTGATTTCCGTCCGGTTGGTGTCGGCGATGGTGCCGTTCTGCAGTGTAAGTACATTGTAAGTACGTTCTTCTCCTGCCTTGTCTCCTTTCTCTACATATTCGCGTTGCTGGATGGTAGAAATGGTGGGGGCGTAGGTTGACGGACGTCCGATGCCCAGTTCTTCGAGCTTGCGCACCAGGCTGGCCTCAGTGTAGCGTGGAGGATGCTGGGTGAAGCGCTCGGTAGCTACGATGTCCTGATATTCCAGCTTCTGTCCTTTTTTCAAAGGCGGCAGCAGGCGTGCTTCGTCTTCCTGCTCCATATCGTCGTCGTAAGATTCGCGGTAAACGCGCAGGAAACCGTCGAACTTGACCACTTCGCCAGTAGCTGTAAAGGCATCCGCTTCGTTGCTGATGCTGACGGTAACGGTGGTCTTTTCTACTTCGGCGTCGGCCATCTGTGAGGCGATGGTGCGTTTCCATATCAGGTCGTACAGACGTTTCTCCTGCGGAGTAGCGTCTATTTTCGATTTCTGCATATCGGTGGGGCGGATGGCTTCGTGCGCTTCCTGTGCACCCTTGGTCTTGGTGGCATAGTGGCGCGGGCTGACGTAGCGTTCGCCCATCAGGTTAAGGATGGCTTCTTTGCTGCCATTGATGGCGTATTCGGACAGGTTGACTGAGTCGGTACGCATGTAGGTGATGTTTCCCGATTCGTACAGCCGTTGTGCCACCATCATGGTCTGTGCCACGGTGAATCCCAATTTGCGGGCGGCTTCCTGTTGCAGGGTCGAGGTGGTGAAGGGGGCGGCAGGCGACTTCTTCAGCGGACGGGTAGTGATGTCGCTGATGGTGAACGTAGCTGTGCGGCAACCTTCCAGAAACTTCTGCGCTTCGGCCTTGGTCTTGAAGCGGCGAGGCAGTTCGGCTTTCATTTCGACTGTTTTTCCGTCGGCATCGGGCACCAGGAAAACTGCTGTCACACGGTAGGCGGCTTCGGTACGGAAAGCTTGTATCTCGCGTTCGCGCTCTACGATGAGGCGTACGGCTACCGACTGTACACGACCGGCCGAGAGGGCAGGCTTTACTTTCTTCCACAGTACGGGCGAGAGCTCGAAACCTACGATGCGATCCAGTACACGGCGTGCCTGCTGGGCATCAACCAGGTTGATGTCGATGTTGCGCGGGTGCTCGATAGCTTTCAGGATGGCGCTTTTCGTAATCTCGTGGAAGACGATGCGCTTCGTATGTTCGGGATTGAGTTTCAGTACTTCGTACAGATGCCATGCAATGGCTTCTCCTTCGCGGTCCTCATCGGAAGCCAACCATACGGTTTCGGCGTTGGCAGCCTCTTCCTTCAGTTCAGATACCACTTTCTTTTTGTCGGCCGGTATTTCATAGTGTGGCTCAAAGTTGTTTTCAATGTCGATACTGAATTCTTTTTTCTTCAAGTCGCGTATATGGCCATAGCTGGAAAGTACCTTGAAATCTTTTCCAAGGAATTTTTCGATGGTTTTAGCTTTGGCCGGAGACTCAACTATAACAAGGTTTTTTTGCATAAATTTTTGTTTTGTAGCGACTCCTGTCACTGAGTTTGCCCGCAAAAGTAGGAAAAAACATATTTCCCACCTTATAATATAAGAGATTTTAGCAAAAAAGACCTTTTTTTGTAGGAAGAGTTCTGCCCTTTAGAAGCAGAAACTTACTCCTCCTACGAAATTGATGCCTTCTGCCGGATATCCCAGGTAGTATTGATACTTCTGGTTCAGCAGGTTGTTGGCACGGGCATAGATCGAAATTCCCTTGAACAGCTTGTACTCCAGTCCGGCATAGAGGTTGCTGACGGCGTCGATTGTTTGGCCTTCCACTTCCTGACGGGCAATGTGCTGGTAGCCTAGCTTCAGCAGGAATGGAGAGACGGGGCGGATGTCGACATGCAGATCAGCTTCGAGAGCGGGCTTGAAGAGGAGGGCTGCTTCGGCATAGGGATTTGTTTCGTCTTTCTTTGTATCCCAGTTGCGGTACGTACCCGAGGCGGCGATGGCGAAAATATCCTTGTAAGAGTAGCTGACTTCGGCTCCGAAGTAGACGTTGCTGGTGTTCTGTCCGTACAGCAGCAGAGCATCGTCGCCGAAACCCTGTACCAGGTCATTCTTCAGGTTCTGGTAGCCGCCGTAAATGTTCATCCACAATCCGGTGACGGGACTGGCTTTGAAGCCGAGGGCAGCATTCAGCTGTTCGTAAGTGGCGTCGGCCTGGCTGGCCAACTGGCCGTAGGGGCATATCGTCTCCAGTCGGCGGAAGTCGTTTTGCTGTTTGCCGCCTTTGGCCTGTACGTAGAGCAGATAGCTGTCGGCAAAGTTGTATTGGGCATAAACGTCGGGGGCTGCGCGGAACGTCTTACCGAATCCGAATGCCAGGTCGACGTGTGCACCCAGACGGAGTGTCCAGTCGTCGTTCTGCAGGAGGTAATACGGATTCATGTCGAGCGATGTGTAGTTTTCAAAGTCCGTATGCTGATAGAGGACGTTGTCCATGGCAAGAGCGACGCTGATGGACTGTCCGTCGCTGATGTCGCCTGTTACTTCGGCTTTGGTGCGTATCAGGGTTTCCTGCAGGTCGTCGTAAGGCAGATCGTGCTGGCGCTGATAGAGCATGAGGTTGGTCTCGGCACTGAAGCGGAAAGGCATTTCTTCGTCGGTCGACCGAACACCTACATGGAAGTCGCCCGAAGTGAACTTTTGCTTATTGCTGGGCAGGGCAGGCAGCAGGTTGAAGTTGCTCAGTCCGAAGCGGCCGGCTACATTCAGATCTACTTTATTAAAGGCGTGCAGATAGTCGATGGCTGCACGGGTGCGGTAGTAGAAGGCATCCCATTCTCCGTTTTCGCCGGGCAGGTTGAGACTTCCGTTCATGCCATCCATACCGAAATTCAGGTTCAGGCGGTCGCGCGACGAGAGGCTGAACAGGTAGTTGGCCTGAGCGTCCAGATTGCCATAATTACCATAACCCAGCCGGACGTAGCCCGGAGCGGCTTTGGGTTGTGTTTCTTGTCCAGTATAGGCCTGCATGGTAGTTGCCGGAATCTGTGCGGCCGGAACCATTCGTGCATCGTACTCTACAGCTTTCTTGCTGACGGTAGGTGGAGTCACCTGAGGCACTACATTGATTTTGGTTGCATCGTTGATGTCGGGGGCGTATTCTTGTTCCACTACGACTGTACGGTTCACAGTGGTATCTTTGGCTTGTTCCTGTGCTTGGGCTTGCATTGGGAAGACGCAAGCCGATAAAGCGGTAGCTATCAGAATGGATTGTATCGTTTTCATTGTCTATTATTTCAATTTTTCCAGTCGTTCTTCAATCATGGTCTCTATGTCGTCGTCGGCCTGATAATTCTGTTGCAGGCTGAGCAGGTATTGGCGCGCGTCTACTTTCTTGTCCAAGGCCACGTAAACATCGGACAGAAGGATGAAGCTGCGTGCCAGCCAATAGGCATGCGGTGTGCTCTGGTCGATGAAGTTCAGTATTTCTTTTTCGGCCTTGGCATATTCGCCTTGGTTATAGAGCTGTTGTGCCAGCAGGTATTTGGCTTCGGCACCATAGAGAGTGCGGGTATCCTTGGCCAGTACTTCCAGGTCGGCCATGGCTTTTTGCGTGGCTTTCTGGTTCAGGTAGGCCTTGGCACGGAAGTACAGGGCTTCGTTGTGCAGCTCGGGCGAAAGTTTGGCTTCGCTCAGCAGGCTGGTAGCGGCATGTATGACTTCGGTGTCGTCTTTCAGCAGGGCGGCACAGCGCAATATTCCGGTCGTACCCAGCTGTCGGCGTTCGGCTGTCGAGGCTTTGGCTTGCAGCTGTTTGTAGTCGGCCATGGCCTGGTCATACTGCTGACGGTTGAACAGAATTTCGCTGTGCATCAGCAGAGCTTCTTCAGAGTAAGGATTGTCGGGATATTCCAACAACTTCTCGGCATGTTCGAGTACGGCATTGTCGTCCTGTTGCTTTTTGGCAATGACGCAGAGGTAGTAGCGTGCATTCAGAATGAAAGCACCGTTCGGGAAGCTTTGCAGGTAGCGGCTGAAGCTTTCCTTGGCAGGGGCGATTTCTCCCTTCATGTACACCTTTTCGGCTGCGATGTAGGTCAGCGAGTCTTGTTCGCTGGGTTCGAAGCTGATATTGCCGGGCAGTTGTGCGGCAAGGGCTGCGAACTCGTCTACGCGGTTGGCATCGACATAGATTGACTTCAGGTCGCGCATGGCCAGACGGGCTTCTTCACTACCAGGGTATTGGGTGACTACGTGCTTATAAGCTTCGATGGCACGGTTGTAGTCGTTATTCTGATAATAGAGCAATCCGATTTCGGCTGCAGCCTTGCGGCTGACTGGGCTTTCGGGGTATTTCTTCAGCAGTTCGCCGAAGGTAGCAATGGCTTGGCTGCTGTTGCCTGTCTGTACGTAGGAACGTCCTTTTTCGTAGAGGGCGTTGACGGCATAGGGCGAACTGGGGTATTTGGCCGCCAGCTGGTTCAGTAATTGCACCTTGCCGGAGTAGTCTTTCTGCAATCCGGCTACCAGAGCCAGCTGATAATAGGAGTAATCGCCCGACGGCGTATTCAGGTTCTCTGCACGGGTATAGTATTGACGGGCTTCGTCGAAGTAGCGGTTGTGCAGATAGCTGTCGCCGATACGGTTGTAGGCATCGGCCAGCAGTGCGGGGTTATTCCCTTTTTGCAGCTGAATGAACTTCTGGAAGTTGTTTTGTGCCGTACCGTAATCTTTACGATGGAAGGCAATGTAACCCAAGTTATAGTAGGCCAGGGCAAACATGTCTGAGTTTCGCTGGGGGGTAAGAGCCAGATAATCGTTGAAGTTGCGTGCGGCTTCCTGCATGCGGTTCAGACGATAGTAAGATTCGCCGCGCCAGTAGTAGGATTCGGCTTTGGTCTGTAGGTTATACTGCCCCAAGCTGATGCTTTGGCTGAAGTAGCCGATGGCCTGTTCGAACTGGGTGTTGGTAAATGCCTGTGTACCTAATTGGAAGAGGATCTTTTGTTTGGCTTCCAGTATGGCTGTGCCCGGATGGGCGATGCGTTCGATGGACTGCAGGGCAGCATCGTAGCTGCGGGTATTCATATAGACTTCTACCAGGTAGTTGCTTGCCTTGTCAGCGTAAACCGAATTGGGGAAGTCGTTCAGGAACTTCTCGAAAACGGTGACTGATTCGCCGAAAGCCGAGTACGAGGTTTCGTGTATGCAGAGGGCATGGTTGTAGGCAGCCTGTTCCTTTACACTGAGGTCGGCGTTGGAAGTGGCAGCCTGTTCGAAAGCCATGCGTGCCTTATTTTTGTCGTCCAGTTGAAGGTAAGCCAGACCCATGTGCAGCCATGCGTTCTGAGCCAGAGCGTCTTGTCCGTCGGCTACTTCGTTCAGCAGTTCGGGGACACGGGTGTAGACTTTGCAATGATAGCAGGCAAGGCCTTGCATGTAGCAGGCATCGCGTCGCAGGGGATGCGAGTTGCTCTCGCTGGCATATTGGTCGAAGGACTTCATGGCTTCGAGGTATTTGCCCGTATGGTATTCGGCCGTACCGAGTACGCGGTACATTTCAGCTTCATCGGGCTGGCCGGAGTAGGCCGACAGGTAGTTTTGTGCTACGATTTCGGCCTTGTCGAAATTCTTCTTGATAAGGTAGATTTCGGCTATATAATAAGGAACTAGTGATTGGTATTTCTTGTCATCCTGCAAGGAAAGGAATCCTTTGAGAGCATCGTCATACTGTTGTTGTGTATAGCGTATGTACGACAGATAATAAGTACAGTCGGCAGCATACTTCTCGCTGACGATGCGCAGTGTCTCGAACCAGGTAGCAGCTTCGCGGGTGTTTCCCGTTTTCAGATAGCTGACGGCGAGGCGGTAAGTCATGTCGTCGCGTTCGGCGTTACTGAGCAAGTCGAGCAGTGAACCGTTGAACATGGCCAGTGCTGCGTCGTAATCGCCTTTGAAGAAGTAAGTCGAGGCGATAAGTGCCTGCAGACGGTTGGCGTGAGGCGTGTCGGGGTGTTTCTCCAGAAAGGCTTGCAATAGCTCGGTGCTGCGAGGGTTGCGCAGTTCGTATTCGGCACATACCAGCATATATTCGGCTTCCAGCCGTTCAGCGGTTTCGGAAAGGGGTTGTCCGTCTCGGTCGGTTTGCTGGATGAAGGCCTGCAAGGGCGGGATGGCTGCCGAATAGGCTTTCTGCTGAAACAGGTTTACTCCCTCCTGATAAAGCCGTTGGGGAGAGGTGTTTTGCCCGTTGGTCTGTGCCGTGGCGAGCAGGGGTGCACAGCAAAGGGCTGTGCAGAGTATCCGGGAGATTTTATTCTTCATTTTCTTGGTTTTAGAATGTGTATCTGACAAAAATACGCTTTTCGGGTTGATTTTGTTGCATTTGTTTGGCTTTTTTATAGAATCGCGCGGAGTCTGCGGCTTTCCAGAAACTTTTGCAGGCCTTTGCGGATGGAAGTCAGGCCGAAGTCTTCAGGCCGGATGTCTTTTATCGGAAGGAAAAAGGCATCGGCGGCATCGTCCATGGCTTTGAAGTGAAGCAAGTCTTTCACAGTGCAGTGGAAAAACATGTCCAGCGTATGTACGGGGAACCCCGAATAGATATAAATGTTGGGTATCGAGAAAAGATACTCGGCACGGGTCACTTCCATACCGGTTTCTTCCTTTACTTCACGGCACACACCTTCTTCGCCGGTTTCGAACATATCGACAAAACCGCCTGGAAGGTCAAGAGTACCTTTGGCCGGTTCCTTACCGCGCCGGCAGACCAGCAGTTCGTCCTGTTCATTGACGATGAGTGCTACGGTTGCCGACGAAGGGTTGAAATAGTAGATGAAACCGCAGTCGGGACATTGCTTGGATTTTTCGTTATGAATCTCGAAGCGGTGTGAACCACACTTTGGGCAATATTGAAATTGTGATAAAGGATGTTCCATGTTCTTTGTCTTTTTGCTTTGTCGGCAAAGATAATGCAATTTGGAGGGATAACTTTCAAATGCAAAAGATTTATTTTCACGCTATTTTGCTACATTTGTCACTTGAATAACTGTATGGATGCAGAATTTGGTAAACAGACATATATATGGAAAAGATGTTAGATCTGGAGAAGCTGACGGCAGACGTCTGCCGCATAGCCCGCGAAGCGGGTGCATTTCTGAAAAGCGAACGGCTGAACTTCCGTCGTGAAATGGCACAGGAGAAACATGCGCACGATTATGTATCATACGTGGACAAGGAGTCGGAACGCCGGTTGGTGATGGCATTGCGTGACTTGTTGCCCGAGGCAGGTTTTATCACCGAAGAGGGATCGGCCGAATATCACGACGAACCTTACTGTTGGGTGGTCGATCCGCTGGACGGAACGACGAATTATATTCATGACAATGCTCCGTATTGTGTCAGCATAGCCTTGCGCAACAAGCAGTCGCTTTTGTCGGGTGTGGTTTATGATCCGTGTCGGGATGAGTGTTTCTATGCCTGGCAGGGTGGAGGTGCTTATGTGAACGGGCAGCCGATGCGGGTATCTGCAGTAAAACGTGTCGAAGATTCGTTTTTGGTAGTAGAACTTCCTTATAACTCGGACAGTTATGCCCGTACCGGCGAGCATTTGATACACGAACTTTATGGTAAGGTAGGCGGTATTCGTATGAATGGTTCGGCAGCATTGGCTATCTGTTATGTGGCTGCCGGTCGGTTCGATGGCTGGCTGGAGGCTTTTATTGGTAAGTGGGATTTCTCTGCAGCAGCCCTTATGGTGCAGGAAGCCGGCGGACGAGTAACCGATTTCTATGGAAATGAGAATTTTCTGGAAGGTCATCACGTTGTGGCCACTAACGGTTATCTGCATCCGCTGTTACTGGAACTGGTGGCTCAAGTTCCGCCGAAAATGTAACCCGGTGGTTTATGTGGGAGGTTGTAAAACTCTGGCTTCATTCGTTCCTGCACTTGCTTTTTCCTTATCGTTGTGCAGTGTGTGGCGAAGTCCTGATGGAGGGTGAAGAGGGAATCTGCATCTCCTGCAATATCGATATGCCCCGTACGAATTATCATTTGAAGAAAGATAATCCGGTAGAACGCATGTTTTGGGGAAAGTTTCCGATAGAGCGTGCTTCGGCATACTTTTTCTATCGGAAGGGAAGTGCTTATCACAGTATTCTGCATTTGCTGAAGTACGAGGAGCGGCAGGACTTGGGAGATGTGATGGGGCGTTTCATGGCGGCTGAGTTAAAGATGAGCGGTTTCTTTGACGGGATCGATGTCATTGTGCCTGTGCCTCTGCATCCGCGTAAAGAACGTGCACGTGGGTATAATCAAAGTGCTTGTCTGGCAAAAGGTATTTCGCGTGTGACAGGCATTCCGGTTGATCTTACCTCGGTTGTACGCGAAAAATATACGGAATCGCAAACGCAAAAGTCGGCGTACGAACGTTGGGAAAATATGAACGGTGTCTTCAGACTTCTTCGTCCCGAACGGTTTGTAGGGAAGCACATCTTGCTGGTAGACGATGTGCTGACTACAGGTGCTACGACTACAGCCTGTGCCGATGCGTTCGAGTCTGTGGACGACATACGTATTAGTGTGCTGGCATTGGCGCTGGCCGGTGACTGACAGATATGAAAAAAGCCACCTTGATGGTGGCTTTCTGCTCTTCGTCTTGGACTTGAACCAAGGACCCTCTGATTAACAGTCAGATGCTCTAACCGACTGAGCTAACGAAGAATATTGCATTTGAGTTTCGCTCTTCGTCTTGGACTTGAACCAAGGACCCTCTGATTAACAGTCAGATGCTCTAACCGACTGAGCTAACGAAGAATGTTGTTTTTTCTCAAATGCGCTGCAAAAGTAATAGGATATTTTGAAATATGCAATATCTTTGCAGAAAATTTTTCGAAAAATGGATAAAATACTTGGTTTAGGAAATGCTTTGGTCGATGTACTGGTGACTCTCGAAGACGATAATGTGCTGAAAGAAATGGGTCTTACCAAAGGAGCCATGACATTGATTGATGAAGATAAGCTGCTGAAAATTAACGATTTCTTTAGTAAGAAGGAAACGCATTTGGCTACGGGAGGCTCTGCGGGAAATGCTATAAATGCGCTTGCTTCGCTGGGAGCGGCTACCGGACTGATAGGAAAGATAGGAAATGACCGTTACGGCGATTTTTTCAGGGAAAAGTTTCAGAAGCGTGGTACGGAAACGTTTTTGCTTACTTCGGATACCTTGCCGTCGGGGGTTGCCTCTACTTTTATTTCTGCTGATGGCGAACGTACATTTGCCACTCATTTGGGGGCCGCCGCTGCTTTGAAAGCTGAAGAGCTTACATTAGATATGTTCCGTGGATATGCTTATCTGTTCGTTGAAGGGTATCTGGTGCAGGATCACGATGTGATTTTGCATGCTATTGAACTTGCCAAGGAGGCAGGTTTGCAAGTATGTCTCGATATGGCCAGCTTCAATATTGTTGCTGGTGATCTGGATTTCTTTTTGCTGTTAGTAAATAAATACGTAGATATAGTATTTGCCAATGAAGAAGAGGCTAAAGCCTTTACTGGTAAGGAAGGAAAAGAAGCGTTGGATGTGATTGCAGGAATGTGTAGTATTGCTGTGGTGAAGATGGGAGCACGCGGATCGCTGGTACGTAAAGGTACTGAAACGATAGTAGTTGATGCTTGCAAGGTGGACCGTGTTGTCGATACGACCGGAGCGGGCGACTACTTTGCTGCAGGTTTTCTGTACGGACTGACAAGCGGTTATGCCTTGGAACGCTGTGCACGGATTGCCAGTCTTGTTTCCGGTGAGGTGATTCAGGTGATTGGTGCAGAATTGCCCGAAGAAAAATGGGATGTGATAAAAGGAAAACTCGAACTTAATAACTGATTGACGTGAAAAAGATTTTTAAGTTACGCTGGCTGGTAGCCATGATGCTGGTGCTGGGCGCGGTAGCCTTTTGGGGCTTTAAGAGCGGTGATAGCCGTAGTTTTCAGATTGCAAAGAATCTGGATGTATTCAACTCGATAGTCAAGGAATTGGATTTGTTTTATGTAGATACCATCAATCCGGACAAAACCATTCGCGAAGGTATTGATGCCATGCTTTATTCGCTCGATCCTTATACGGAATATTATCCCGAAGACGACCAAAGCGAACTGGAGCAAATGCTGAAGAACTCTTATGGTGGTATTGGCTCTATCATTACCTGGGATGCCAAGCTGAAGCGTTCGGTGATTGCCGAACCTTATGAAGGAATGCCGGCTGCTACTTCGGGACTGAAAGCAGGTGATGTACTGATGGCTATTGACGGGAAAGATTTGGCTGGGAAAAATAATCAGGAAGTAAGCGAAATGCTTCGTGGACAGGTGGGCACTGGATTCAAGCTGACTGTACAGCGTCCGGGAACGGAAAAACCATTGGATTTTGATATCGTGCGCCGTTCCATCCAGTTACCTATTATACCTTATTATACAGTGCTGGATAATCAGATCGGGTATATCAATCTGAGTACGTTCTCCGGCAATCCTTCGAAAGAATTCAAACAGGCCTTTCTTGATTTGAAGAAGAAAGGAATCACTTCGCTGGTTATCGATTTGCGCAACAATGGAGGAGGTTTATTGGACGAAGCTATCGAGATTGCAAATTTCTTTCTTCCTCGTGGAAAGGTATTGGTAACTACCAAAGGAAAGATAAAGCAGGCCAGCAATACATACAAAACCTTGCGTGAACCGTTGGATCTTGATATTCCTTTGGCGGTGCTGGTGAACAGTTCTACGGCTTCTTCGTCGGAAATTCTGGCGGGCTCATTACAGGATCTTGACCGTGCAGTAATTGTTGGAAACCGTACTTTCGGTAAGGGATTGGTACAGACTACCCGTATGCTTCCTTATGGAGGAACGATGAAGCTGACCACATCCAAATACTATATTCCAAGCGGTCGTTGTGTGCAGGCCATTGACTATAAGCATCGCAACGAGGATGGCAGTGTGGGACGTATTCCTGACAGTCTGACTACTGTGTTCCATACGGCTGCCGGTCGAGAGGTACGCGACGGTGGTGGTGTGACTCCTGATATTGAGGTAAAACAGGACAAACTTCCCAATATTCTGTTCTATCTGGTCAACGACAATCTGATTTTCAATTATGCTACCCAGTACTGTCTGAAGCATGCTACCATAGCCGAACCGGAAAAATTTGTGATAACCGACGCAGACTATGCCGATTTTAAGGAAATGGTGAAGAAAGTCGATTTCAAGTATGACCAGCAGACGGAAAAGATTCTGAAAAGCCTGAAGGAAATGGCTGAGTTCGAGGGCTATCTGACAGATGCTTCTAAAGAATTCGATGCTTTGGAGAAGAAACTGACCCATAACCTGGACCGTGATTTGGATTACTTCTCAAAGGATATCAAAAACATGATAGCTTTGGAGATTGTGAAACGTTATTATTATCAGCGAGGAGCCATTATCGAGCAGCTGAAAGATGATGATGATTTGAAGAAAGCAGTCGAAATACTGACTAGTCCGGAGGAATATCGCAAGATGCTGAGCTCACCGGAAGTGAAAGAATAATAAATCCGTTTAATCTTTATTTTAGCCCGAATAGTACAACTGTTCGGGCTTTTATGTTCTATTTCTCCTTTTTGTGGCTTGTAAGTCCTATTCGTATTGCCTATATTTGCAAAAAAGAATAAACGGACGTTAAGAAGTAATTCTTTGTGGTTCCTGCGTCTTTTTTGTTTCCTTATATGCTGAATGAGGGAATCCATCGGCAATTGTAAAACGGACAAAATTATGAAGAACGTTAAAATTTGGCAAGTATTGTTGTGTGTTGTGCTGCTCGGTTCTGTTCCTGCTCAGGCACAGTTTCTTCGTACTTCTTATTTTATGGAGGGTAGTCATTATCGTATGCAATTAAATCCTGCTTTGACTCCAGGACGCGGATATCTTAATCTTCCTGTAATAGGTTCGTTCAACGCTACTGTCAATACATCTTCGTTGGGTTATCAAGATGTGATAGACATTATAGATAACAGTAGCGATGGTGATTACTTCATGAGTAGTGATTTTATCAACCGTTTGGATGCAACGAACGAACTGAATGTTAACCTGAGTACCGATATCATCTCTGCCGGTTGGTATAAGGGGAAGAATTTCTGGTCATTTAATATTGGTTTGCGTAACGATATCGGTGCTTCTGTTCCAAGAACTATGTTTGAATTCATGCGTGAGATGAATGGTGTGGATATTAATTCGATTGATTGGTCGAATTATAACCGTACAGTAGGCAAGGAAAGTCTGAATATCAATTCGTATGCCGAGATTGGTGTAGGTTTTGCACGTGATATTAATGCTCGTTTGACGGTAGGTGGACGTGTGAAAGCCTTGTTGGGTATTGGTAATATGAAGCTGGATATAAACAAAATTGCAGTTAATACGAATTTGCAAGGTATTGCTGATGTAGAAAATCTGGACTGGAGTCGTGTAGCAGATGATCAGGAGTATGCCAATGAACTGGCAGAGAAAATCGGTGGTACAGGACGTATTGATGTGGAAGCTCGTTTGGAAAGCTCGTTCAAAGGATTGGAACTTCAGGAAAATGAAGATGGTTATATTGATGAGTTTAAGTTTGAAGGCGATAAACTTGGTATTGCCGGCTATGGTGCAGCAATTGACTTGGGAGCCTCTTATAAACTGCTCGATCGATTGACGCTTTCTGCTTCTATCCTCGACTTGGGCTTTATGAAGTGGAGTAAGAACGGTACATCGGTTGCAACTTCCAGAAGTTCTGAAAACTTAAGTTTTGACTTTAACCAACCTACGCTGCAAGGAAAGGTAGATGAAGTGCAACGCTTTGCCAATGTAGTAGGTAGCGGCGAGGTACTGAACTTTGATATGTTGCAGATGCAGGTCGATGAAAATGAAGCTAAGTCGCGTTCAACCAGTCTGACATCTACGCTGGTAATCGGTGCCGAATATGCTCTGCTGGGCAATTGGTTGACAGTAGGAGCGCTTTATACCAGCCGTTTTGCTAAGCCAAAGACGTTGAATGAGTTGACGTTCTCGGCTAATCTCCGTCCTGCAAACAGTTTGAATCTGGCTGCCAGCTATTCTGTTCTGCAAGGATCGGGTAAAACATTTGGTGTAGCAGTGAAGTTAGGTCCGCTTTTCGTAGGAACAGACTATATGTATTTAGGCGAGAATTCGAAGAATGTAAACGCCTATATCGGAATCTCTCTTCCTTTAAGCAAGCAGAAGAAGCCTGCTGATATTTGAGAAAGCGTTAACCTGTAATTGTAAGTTAGGTAAGTTGTTTTATTCTGCTTTAAGCAGATTAAACCATCAATTTATTTTTAGTAAACAGAAATAAACTTATATCTGTAGGTTTTCAGTGAACTAGGTTTGTTGCTGGATGGTTAAGCATGTAAATTCAGGCATATAAAAAGAATGAGCGGGAATGTTTGTTTTGCATACATTCCCGCTCATTCTTTTTTAGGAGAGAGGTTAAGCCTTCGGATTGTCCTCTTTCCAGTCTCCGTTGGCTTTTATCAGTTCTATCAGTTTTTCTACTGCTTCTTCCTCGGGGATATTCTTTTCGATGCACTCTTTCTTTTTGTACAGGCTGATTTTGCCTCGTCCGGCACCTACATAGCCATAGTCGGCATCGGCCATTTCGCCGGGGCCATTCACTATACAGCCCATGATTCCGATTTTCAGTCCTTTCAGATGGCTTGTAGCCGCTTTGATGCGGGCTATTGTCTGGGTAAGGTCGTAGAGTGTGCGTCCGCAACCGGGGCAGGAGATGTATTCAGTTTTGCTGGTACGTAACCGTCCGGCCTGTAGAATGTTGAAGGCAGTAGCATCGATCAGTTTATCATCGATGTGCAGGTCCTTTTGCGGGTTGTTCTGGTTGAAGAGGAAGATTCCGTCGCAGAATCCGTCGAATATCAGTGCTCCCATATCGGTAGCAGCCTTGAGCTGGAAGTCCTCGGTTTCAGCCTCGGCGTAGTGCTGGAAGAAAACGACAGGATTCTTCAAACCTTCACTCATCAACTGGTGCACCAGTGCACGTTGTTCGCCTAAACGGTTAGGATGATTGCTTTGCGCGATAAGTACCATTTCCGGATGGTATTTCAGGCAGGCAATAGCTTCGTCGTTCAGTCCCATATAAGTTATGAAGAGGAACTTCAGCGGAGAGTTGCAGGCGCTGAGGAACGGCAGCTGGTCGCTTTTGAAGGCAGGCCACGTATTCGGTTGGTTTTGCCAGATATCGGCATCGACAATGAATTGTACTTCGGATGCCTCTTTCCCTTCTGTTGTATACGTTTCGGGTTGTCTGTGCCCGATATATACATAGTCGGGCATGAATTGCGGATTGAAGTCTAGTTTACCTTCCAGTCGTGCGGCAATTACTACGGGCTGCTGCTCACCGCCTATGTTGCGCACGGCATAGGTGGTACGGCGCACAGGATTCAGGTAAGAGAATGCTGGGGCCGTTGCTCCGGGGATGTAAGGATGGTCGTTGCGTTGTCCGATGTAGTCAACCAATTTGCGTGCTACGGGGATTTCCGCTTCGGGTGTTTCACTCAGCGAAACCCGGATGGTGTCTCCAAGTCCGTCGGCAAGCAACGCTCCTATGCCAAGAGCCGACTTGATGCGTCCATCTTCTCCGTCACCGGCTTCGGTTACTCCGAGGTGGAGAGGGAAATGCATTCCTTCTTTTTCCATGACTTCTGCCAAGAGGCGTACGGTACGTACCATTACTACCGTATTGGAGGCTTTGATGGAAATGACGACATCGGTGAAGTGTTCTTCTACGCAGATGCGGAGAAACTCCATACACGATTCGACCATACCTTCGGGGGTGTCGCCGTAGCGGGACATGATGCGGTCGGACAGTGAGCCGTGGTTCACGCCGATACGGATGGCTGTGTGGTTTTCCTTGCAGATGTTCAGGAACGGAACAAAACGGTCACGAATCTTTTGCAGCTCTTTGGCATATTCTTCATCGGTATATTCCAGATGCTTGAATGTTCGTGCGGCATCTACATAGTTACCTGGATTAATGCGGACCTTCTCTGCGTAAAGAGCAGCTACATCTGCAACTTTGGGGTTGAAGTGGACATCGGCCACCAAGGGAACAGTATAGCCATCCTGGCGCAATGCGGCATTGATGTTCCGTAGGTTTTCCGCTTCCTTGACTCCCTGAGTGGTGAGGCGTACATATTCTCCTCCGGCATCTACAATACGCTTGGCTTGTGCAACGCATGCTTCGGTGTCCTGCGTTGCTGTATTAGTCATACTTTGTATACGAATGGGGTTGGAACCACCCATTGGGGTAGCACCTATGTTTACTTCCGAAGTTTCTCGGCGAGAATAATTGAATAAGTCCACGTAGATAATTGATTAAAGATTGGTGTTTTGGAATTATAAGAATATGGGTGTGCCAAATTAGGGAATATTTTTCTTTAGGCATGAATTACGCGGAAAAACACGAGAAAAATAATCCGTGAAAATCCGTGTAATCCGTGCCCGAAAATAACAATATGCAGTTGCTCTTAATGTTGACACACCCCATACTGTTATAAGATACAGCCAGTTCTTTTAAGAAGATATGGCTTAGTTGGTCTTATATTCGTATTTAATTTCTTTCAGATCCTCGTTTGCCTTGACTATTTTTTTCTTCAGTCCTTCTTTATAGGAGGCGAAGTTCTCGGCTAATATAGGATCGCTCAGTGCCAGAATCTGTACAGCTAAGATGGCCGCATTCATGGCGCCGTCGATGGCAACGGTAGCTACCGGTATGCCGGGAGGCATTTGAATGATAGAATACAAGGCATCCATTCCACTCAGTGAGGAACCCTTGATGGGAATGCCGATGACGGGCAGCGTAGTATTGGCTGCAATCACTCCAGGCAGGGCTGCAGCCATTCCGGCAGCGGCAATGATGACCTTGATGCCTCGTTTGCTGGCATTCTTGGCAAAGCTTTCAACGGCTTCCGGTGTGCGGTGGGCCGATAAAGCATTCATTTCGAACGGTACATGCAAGTCATTGAGCAGTTGTGCGGCCTTCTCTACTACAGGGAGGTCGGACGTGCTGCCCATGATGATGCTGACGATAGGTGAATACATATTCGTTACTTTATTTATTTTTTCAGTTGATAGGGAAGACTACAATCACAATGAAGATGTGCCTATAAGGCTAGTAAATGCTATCAGGCATTTACCAGTGCTTTATAAGCCTCTGCATCGAGCAATTCATCAAAGTTTGCGTCATCGGCAGGTTTGATTTTGATGATCCAGCCTTCGCCGTAAGGATCTTGGTTGACAAGTTCCGGCTGGTCGGCCAATGCCTCGTTCTGTTCCAGGATGGTTCCAGCTACCGGCAAGAACAGGTCTGAAATGGTTTTTACTACTTCGATGGTGCCAAATGTCTCACCGGCTGCCAATGTTTCGTCTACTGTGGGAATATCAACAAAAACGATATCACCTAATTGCTCTTGTGCGTAATCGGTAATTCCTACATAAGCTATATCACCTTCCACGCGGATCCATTCATGTTCTTTAGTGTACTTTACATCTGTTGGAAAATTCATAATTTTTAGTTTTAAGGGATTAATATTCTTGTTAATTATCTAATTGTTATTTTCTTTTTTGTTACGTAAGATCTTATCCATATTCCTTTATTCCTGCCCGACAGTTGTCAGAGCATCAAGATGCGGAACGTTATATTGCTCAAAGGGTGTAGCACCAGCAGTGAGCATAGCAGGCCTACGGCAAACCCTCCGACAACCTCGCCCAGTGTATGGTGACTTAAAATAAGGCGTGCCGTTCCCAATACCCCGGATATCAGAATGAACAGGCACAACCACCATACAGGATTGTAGCCGAACAAAGCACTAAAAGCGACCAGTCCTCCTACAATAGCTCCGGAACCGGCCATGTGTTCGCTCAGTTTCCAGCGCAAGTTGACTACTACACAGATGATCATCATAATCAGTGCTGCCAGAATGATACCGCTCATATACCAAGGAATGTTGAGCCGATACATCATTAGCAGGCAGAATATGTAGGAAGTAATGGTCAGGATGAACGGAACATAACGTTTTTTGCGATCAGCCAAATCCTCGGGAGTGAAACCGTTGATTTTCCGGAAGATGAAAATGGTAAGCATAGGCATCAGTATGGTGAAACAATACACCACTCCCAGCACTATCAGCTTGTATTGCAGCGGCATGATGCGCAGATAAGAAAAAATGAATAGAATCAAGAATGCCAAAAACGGGATAGAAAACGGTGTGAATAGAACCGAAATCACTTTGGCGATCCTTATCAGGGTTTTGTCTGCAATGATATGTTCTTCAGTCATGATTCTATTTGTTTTTTGGGGACAACTTGAAAGTTTTATGATTACTGTACTATAAGAAAACTTACCGTCTTAACCGTGCCACAGGTATGTTCATCTGCTGGCGGTATTTGGCTACTGTTCGCCGTGCTATCGGGTAACCTTTTTCTTTCAGTATTTCAGTCAGTTCATCGTCGGTATAGGGCTTCTTTTTGTCCTCGTTGTCGATGCATTCTTTCAAGATCTTGCGTATTTCGCGGACAGACATTTCTTCGCCTCCCTCGGTGGTATATCCATCGTTGAAGAAGAATTTCAGCGGATAAATACCATAATTGGTCTGTACGTATTTGCTGTTGCTGACGCGCGATATGGTTGAAATGTCCAGTCCTGTGCGTTCGGCCACGTCTTTCAGTATCATGGGACGTAGCAGCGACTCATCGCCTTCAAGAAAGAAGGGACGTTGCAGGTCGATAATGGCTTGCATGGTAGTCATCAGCGTATTCTGCCGTTGTTTGACAGCGTCGATAAATCCCTGGGCTGCATCCATTTTCTGCTTCAGAAACATCATGGCTTCTTTGGACTCTTTCGACTGATTGGCTTTGTTCTTGGTATGTTCTTCAACCATTTCGGTAAAGTCGCGGCTCATGCGCAGTTCGGGCATGTTGCGGTTGTTCAACGTGAGGTTAATGGTGCCGTCGTCGTATGTGTCGACAATAAAGTCGGGTATGATTTGCTGCATGTTCTTGCCGATGGCTTCGCCCAGTGATGCTCCCGGGCGTGGGTTCAGCTTGCAGATTTCTTTGACGGCTTGCTGAAATATGCTGTCGTCAAGGTTCAGTTTCTGCTGTATCTTGTCCCAGTGTTTACGGGTGAACTCCTCGTAACATTCGGCGATGATTTTTTCCTCGACATATAATAAGGAGTCGGGGGCAGGATGCTGTTGCTCAATTTTCCGTTGTATCTGGATGAGCAGACATTCTTGCAGGTTGCGGGCACCCAATCCTGCGGGATCGAAGTCCTGGATAATTTTCAGTGCCTTTTCCAGTTCCTCGGTGCTGGCATTGATGCCCGAATAGATGGCGAGTTCGTCGCTGATGCTGTCCAATGACTTGCGTAGCAGGCCATCATCATCCAGAGAACCTATCAGATATTCGGCCAGTTCGCGTTGGTGCTCAGTCAGATCGCGCTCTCCTAATTGCTCTTTCAATGTTTCATAAAACGAAGTGGCATCCGAGAAAGGTATTTCTTCGGGTTGTTCACCTTTCGTGCGGTTGTTTTCCTGAAGCTTATAGTCGGGGATATCATCTTCGTTCAAGTAGTCGCTCAGCGAGTCATAGCTGGTATCTCCTTCGTCGTTTTCAGTACCGTTTTCAGAGTTTTCGGTATATTCGTCGTTAGAGGTCTCTTCCTTTCCTTCTTCCAGTGCGGGATTTTCCAGAAGTTCGGCACGCACCCTATCCTCCAGTTCCACAGCCGGAAGTTCGAGCAGTTTCACTACCAGAATTTGCTGTGGCGACAGCGTTTGTATCTGTTGCTGCGCCTGAGTCTGTATCTGTCGGGATCCTTGTGCCATATTTTAGTTCAGTTATGATTCTCACCGCAAAAATAGTGAATAGTTCGATAATGTGAAATCTTCGCCCGTTATATTTTCGAGTTAGCCAGGCTGGCTTCACTTGTATCTGCAGCTTTGCCAGGTAGGTATGGCTGGGGATATATTACTTCCCGTTTGTGTTCTATATTGGAAAAATATATTCTCATCACTGTGAGAATAGTTTTCTCATACTTATGAGAATGGTCTTCTCATTATTGTGAGAATAGACTTCTCATAGTTATGAGAAACTGATGAGACAAGTAGGTACGGAATGGAAACATTCCGTATTTTTAGATAAGAAGGATGCGTCTCAGCAAAAAAATTAAGCAAGCTTATTTTTTTGCTTTCGACTTTCACTATCTTTGGATAAGATAGGAGGCGGTTCGGCATAATCAAATTGAAAATTTTATTTTCATTTGCTTCTGCTCTCACCTTTCACTATATTTGTTGTAATCAGGTAGGTTTTATTTGACTATCAACAGATTGGATAAAACTCGCACGAGAACGGGCAATGGATAAGAAAAAGCCGGACTGTTCCGAACCGCCATATTTCTCATGCTTTCAAATAACTCTTTATCTCACTTGCAAAGATAACATTTCTTTCTGAAAAGGCCATATAAACGGCTGCAATCTTACGGAATAAAAACATTTCGGGAAAAACGAGCATACCGTAGCCGAGTCCCCATAACCACAGGCAAAGGTAATTCGTGTTCTTCCTGTACAAGCAAGGCCAAGCCCTTCGGGTTCGTGGAAAAAATCATCCTCGCCCCGGAGGGCTTGCGGTATTTTTTCCCGAAGCCTTGCATGTACGGAACACGACCTTTTTAGGCCTGTAGTTATGGGAACTCCGGCCCCAGAAGCCGGACTAACAAAAAATCAAATGTTATGTTACAGGCAACAAAGAACAAGTACACGGTGGAAACACTCAAACCACTGAACATTCTGTACGATCATGAACACTGGCTGACACAGCAGGACGTGGATATGGCCAACGGCTATGTGGAACTGATAGAAAGGACACGCTCGGAAAAGACTCCACAGATAGGTGACAGACTCATCTATGTGGACAGATACGGGAAATATTACAGCAATGCCCTTATTGAAAACAATGATGAAGAGAGCGGTCGGATTTCCATCTGTGAAGAACCTTATATTCCCTTTGTATGGGAGCAGGACGCCAATATCCGGCTGAGCGTCAGCGGAGGGGCCTTCCACCATATTGACCCCAAGCAATTGAAATTCGTCAGATGGACGGAAGGTGCATTCAAGGACTGGGGAAACTGCGGAGCGTGTGCCAACGGTGCCGTCACATTCACGGCAAAAGTACCGTTATGGTCCTATTCCGAACCTGATCCGCTCTACGGTGATTTCACCACGGAAACATGGAGACAATATTATTTGACCAAGGACACGGGTCCGGACGCACGCAACCTGTACCAGGGCTACGACATAGCTTTCAGGACCGAAGAGAACTTCCGGCAGTTCCTGAAGGACTATGAAGGGACTGTGTTCAAGGGCAACTGGGAAAACCAGATCGTACTCTGGTGTTTCCGACATGAAAACCGGTTCCTGCCGCAGCACGAATGGGACAAGATAGATGCCCCGGCCATGGAACGGCGTCTCAACTTCCATCCCGAACAGGTCAAACTGGTCAAGGACATGGACAGCCACATCACCTACTGTTACCGTATCAAACCCGAAATTGACAATCTCTAAAACAATACAGTTATGCAGACAACAGCAACAAGAACAGCAGGCAGCCACACTGACCTGCTTACAGGTATCCTGAACGTGCAAGTAAGGAACGAGGACAAGATTACAGAACAGGACCGGCAGTATTGCCAGCTACAGCAGGACCAGCTCTACAGGACACTTGACCGTATCGACCGATGGTATGACATCTTCAAGGAAGAAGCGGAACGGTATCGGGAAATCAAGAGCTTCAAGTATGAGGATAACGGTAAGGTCTCCATACGGAATTTCTATTTCAACAACAGCGGGGAGGATGACTATACCCACAACGAATTCAAACCGTTTGACCTCATCAACGAGCTTGCGGACAACAACTGCAATGCCAACGCGAATTTCGCGAATCGCATCATTTCCTATTTCAACAGGACCTACAATGTAGATGTACCCATTCCTGTAATCGACGAGAAGGCCATGCGCATGGGATTCCGTCCGGTCTACCAGACTTACGTGGACATGGTCATCGAACACCTCGGCGGAAAAAGTTTCCGTGAGACCGCAGAGGAAGAACTGCTGGCCCGTTTCCTGAAAACGGTACAGCCTTCCCGCTGGAGCAAAGTGAAGCCCGAACTGAAAAAGGACAAGATAACTTTCCCTGACATCGTGTCCTGGGACAGCATCCATCTGGAATACCACCGGGAATACGAGTTCTCGTATGACTGCGGAAGGAAGGTGGACATTTTCTGCGAAGGTATCGCATACGGAGCAGATGACGTGATAAACGGTTCAAGCGGTATGGTCATCGGCCTTGACAGACGCGATGTGGATATAACTGAATGGTACAACCTCACCCTGAGCAACGCAGAACAGAGCAAGTTCTACAAGAACGGACGCATCGACGTACGCTTCAAGGACAGTCAGGCCGCAGAGAACTGCTACAGAAGGCTGCGGCTGGATGAAATCACACTCAGAGAAGAGTGATTCATGAAATACTTATTCAGACACCCCGTAAGACATCCTTGCGGGGTGTCTTCGTTTCCAACCATTAAAAAAGAAAAGACATGTATGCCATCATACCCCAACAGATTCCTCAGGACAGGCGTGCCGAGATCAACGAGAAAATCCTTTTCGCCATAGACTCCGGCAAGGACCTCGTTCCGAAGGAAAGCATCTACAACTGCTACACGGGAATCGGAGGACTGCACAACCTCAGGCAGTCGGATTTCACCAGCTACCATGAATACGCCGAGGCCAAGAAGGAATTCGAGATGGGACAGTTCTTCACCCCGCACGACATATGCCGAAGCATGGTGGAGACCCTTTCTCCGACATCGGCGGAAATGGTACTTGACATGTGCTGCGGCATGGGCAACTTCTTCAACCATCTGCCCAACCTGCACAATGCCTACGGATTCGACATTGACGGCAAGGCGGTGGCCGTTGCCAGATACCTCTACCCGGAAGCTCATATCGAGAAATGCGACATACAGCTGTACAATCCCGAACAGCGTTTCGACATCATTGTCGGAAATCCGCCCTTCAACCTGAAATTTGATTACAGGCTGTCGCAGGAATTCTACATGGACAAGGCTTATGACGTGCTCAACCCTGCCGGAATCCTGATGGTCATCGTCCCTCTCTCCTTCATGCAGAACGAGTTCTGGGAAAAGACACGCGTGGCGAAAATCAACTCGAATTTCTCCTTCATCGGCCAGACCAGGCTGGAACATTCAGCCTTCTCTACGGTGGGCGTGCAGAATTTCGCAACAAAAATCATGGTATTCCTCCGCCGTTCCCTCCATATTGAAATGCAGCCCTACAACGCGGAAGAGTTTGTCAGCATGGATGAGCTGAAGAAACGCATAGCCGAAGTGCGGAAAATGAAACACCGGCTGCGCCTCCAGCTGATGCGGGAGTGCAACCATATAGACAAAGAAGAGCTGGAACAGTTCGAGTACAGGCTCGCCAAATACATGTACGAACTGAAAGCCCATGCCGTGCTGAACAGGCATGTCGAAAAGGCGGAGGCGCTGGTGTCCAAATTCCGCAACCAGAAACCGCCGGAAAATGCCACCCGGGAACAGATAAAGGAATGGGAACGCAAGAAACTGACCACCGGCAAGGTTCTCGGCATCATCCGCAGGTACATCACCTCGCAGAACGTGGTGCCGCGCAAGGAAGTGGCATTAGTGAAGACATCCTACGGCTTCAAGCTGAAGCAATATGCCCCGCGTCTGCTTGACAAGGTCACGCACAAGGCCGCAGGCATCAACGACCTCATACTCGGAAGGGCCGAACTCCCGATGCCGGAAAACGTCACAGAAAAGAACATGCGGCAGATCCGTGCCGCCAGTAAACTGATACGGCGCAAACAGAGGCAATACGAGACCCAGAATCTCCAGTTTGCGGAAATGCGGGAAGATGCCGGCCTGAAGGAATACCTGGACCGCACCACATTCATCAACAAGGACGGTGAAGTCTGCGAATTCACGGACTTGCAGAAACACGACCTGAACCTCGTGTTGCAGAAACGCTACGCCCTGCTGAACTGGCAGCAGGGTTCAGGCAAGACTGCCGCCGTCTATCACAGGGCGAAATACCTGCTCAAGTTCAGAAAGGCAAAGAACGTCATCATACTTGCCCCGGCCATCGCCACCAACATGACCTGGATACCGTTCCTTACCATAAACAAGGAACGCTTCCGTACAATACAGACCGCCGGCGACCTCAACAACATACCGGAAGGGACATTCCTTGTCGTCTCCACCTCCATGCTCCGGAAACTGAAAAGAGGACTGATGCATTTCGTGAAACGCACTTCCGGCAAGCTGTGCCTTGTCTTCGACGAGTCGGACGAAATCACCAATCCCACATCGCAGCGTACAAGAAACATCCTGTGCATATTCAGGAGGCTCAGGTACAAGATCCTCGACACGGGAACAACCACCCGCAACAACATCGCGGAACTGTACAGCCAGTTCGAACTACTCTACAACAACTCCGTAAACATGATATGCTGGAGCCCGCAGGTCTACCACGAAAACAGGGACCACGAGATAGAGGAAGAGAACAACCCGGATTACGGAACACCGTTCCCCGCCTTCAGGGGGCATGTCCTTTTCCGTGCCTGCCACTGTCCGGGGAAAGCCACTGTATTCGGCATCGAGAAACAGAACCAGGACGTGTACAACAAGGACGAACTCTCCGAACTTATCGGCAAGACGGTCATCACCCGTAAATTCAGGGACTTCGCAGGAGAGAAATACCGGATACGGACACATACCGTCCGTCCCTCGGAAGGAGAACACGAGGTATACCGTGTCATCATCGAGGAATTCTGCCGCATCTGTGAGCTGTACTACAACAGCACGGGAGACACGAAAAAGGATGCAGGACTGAGACTCATGAGGCAGATCAAGCTGCTTATCAAAGCCTGTTCGGTACCTCACCTGATAGAGGGATACTACGGTGACAGTTATCCTTCCAAGACCCGCTATATTGAAAGGCTCATAAGGACAATACCGGGTAAGGTTGCCATCGGATGTACCACATTGGCGGCCTTCGACCTCTACGAGAGCTATATCCGGGAACATTTTCCCGACAGACCTGTATTTGTGGTCAAGGGAGATGTAGCCTTCAAGAAACGACAGAGCATCGTGACCGAATTCGACTCCACCATCAACGGCATTCTGATATGCACACAGCAGAGCCTGAGCAGCTCCGTGAACATACCTACCTGCAACGACGTGATACTGGAATCCCTGCAGTGGAACATCCCCCGTATGGAACAGTTCTACTTCCGTTTCATCCGTCTCGATTCCAAAGAAATGAAGGATGTCCACTACGTCACCTACGAAGATTCGGTCGAACAGAACCTGATGGCACTGGTACTGACCAAGGAGCGTCTGAACGAATTCATCAAGACCGGTGAGGTCAAAGAACAGTCAGAAATCTTCGAGGAGTTCGACATCACAATGTCTGTCATCGACAGCCTGCTCATCCGCACGCAGGACAGTGAAGGCAAAATACACATCAGCTGGGGAAGCCAGCGCATAACAGAATAAATATGAACCGTATGAAGAAGACCGGGAGTTCCATTCCCACCGACAAAGGTAAGCCGCGTCCCCATCGGCTGAGCAAGGTCAGGCCGCAGGCGGTTTTCAGGAAAATCATCCTCGCGGAGCTGCGGTATTTTCCCGAAAAACCCTGCACAGCCGGGACACGGCACCTTGTCGAGGTCGGTGGAATGGAATCCCCGGCATCCACATACATAAAAGACAAGTAATATGGATCTGAACAATGCAGAGATTGCCGTGACCACACAGCATCTCATTGACATAAAGGATTACAGGGACTACTGGCTGCACCTGTCCGACTACAGCGACATGGGCGAGTTCCTGAGTGCCTGTTCCGACCTGTTTCCCGGGGAAAAGGAACCGGAATACCGGTATCCGAAATGGGAAAACATTCCGGACACACTGATCAGCCGTGAATGGCTCTGTCCCAACTTCTTCGAGATCAGGGATGCCCTTGAAAGGCTCGAAGAGGAAGAAACGGAGTTTTTCATAAGCTGGAGCAGAAGTTACGGATATGACATCACCACGGATGACCCGCACATGATGGTATCACACTACCATGACCTGTACGGGGATACCGTCACGGAAACGGAAGAAGACGCGGACACGGGAGAAGATGCCCTGATATACACGGGCGTATCAAGCTACTACTGCGACATGCTTCCATTCCGTTACGAAATATTTGATGACAATTATGACTAAAAGACAAAAGATATGGAAATCAACTTCAAAGGACCTGTAATGCCTATCGACCCATACTCGCAGCTGGCATTCGTGGAAATACTGAACATACTACTGACGGCGGGACACATCGTGGACGTGAACCGCTTCCTCATAATCAGGAATGTCAATCCGCAGTTCGGCTCACTGTCAGGCTATTTCAGATGGTCGTTCGCCGGAGACCATTTTACCCTCTGGCAACGCACGGACTACAATTCAACGCTATGTTTTAACCACAGGATACTCGATCTGCCTTTCGGTGTCCTGGCAGCAAAAGACAGCGGGAAAGACAAGGAAACGGCAAACTGAAAATGAAACGATATGGAAACTACGATAAAAATACCCAACCGGGAAATCGCGCTCGCGGCATTTGACAGGCTCCGCCGGGAAAAAAGGAAGGATGCCGCACTGAGGCTGGCCGGGTGTATGCTCAGAGGGACATACATATCCCTCGGCATCGGTGATACCGACTGGGAAATAGACACCGCACTGCACAAATGCGGCGGTGAGCCTAAAACCGGATACGGTCATATGGCACATTTCCACTTCGACGGCGAGACGGAAATGGAAACAGAGAAATATGAAAGGCTCAAGGAAGAGAACGAATGACAAGGGAGCGGCCGAAAGGTCGCTCTTCTCATTTATAAACGACATGTACGGGAAACAGAATCCTGCCGTACACAGGTAACAGAAATGGAAGAACAGGAAAGACTGACAATGGAATTCGTGAAATCGCTCATGGACAAGTCCTACACGCTGGTATGGGTGGACTACAACGACAATCTCGACAACTGCCGTGACACCATCCAGAAGTGTCTGGAAGAAAGGAGCTGTGAAAGTCTGTGGGAGAAAGTGGACGAATGGTACGGTGACGCCGAATGGGAAGCTGTCCGTGAAATCGTCTCAAAGCTGAAGGATGAATGTATCCGTTTCCATGATTTCGGGGAAGAGGAAGTGGACAAGTTCTTTCAAGAACACGAAGACGAAATCAGGGAAGAAATCTATGACAGAAACGACTCTGACATGCTGAAAGAACTTCTCAAAAACACGGATGACATCCCCGTGCGTGTCGAGATGCTGTCAAACTACGACTGCATCAATTCCAACTGGCTGGAATCGCAGGAAGGATACCGGTACAAGGAATCCTATTTCGGGGATATGATAGACGCGCTGAACCTCAATCCAGCCAAAGTGAAGAAAATGCTGGTGGAGAAAGGCTACACGGTATTTGGCCGGTTCCCCAACAAAAAATACAGGGACGGCAAGGAACAGGTATCCTATGAACAGTTCTACCATGAACTCATCAACTCCTGCTGCGGTGCCAACCTGCTGACCTATATCGGCAAGGTAAATCTGCAGGAACTTTATGATGCCGGATTCTCGCTTGGGGAAGTCATTATTCCCAAAGGCAACTGCTGCGGCATCTTCAGCTCCATGTACGGCGGTGGAAGTCTCCTGGAAATGGAACTCCTGAAAGATGTCAGACTGAAACTGGAAGTCAGGGACTATCACGGATTCCGCTTCCGTCTTGACAGCGAGAACTCAAAATATGAATGCTCCATCAAGCATGTGTACGGGGTATGCGATTCCTTCTTCGGAGAAAAGATAGGTCTTGTTGCTTCATAAATCAAGTATGGTCACTTAAAGATATCAAATCATGGAAAAGAAATATGCAATCATCCTATTCAAGGGAAAAGAATACCTGTGCGGACACGAAGACGGCTGCCATTACGATGTGTCCTGCCCGGTGAGGACATTCACTGAAGGAGAAGACGACTTCAAAATTCAGGAATCCGGAAAAGACCGTTCAGAAAAGACATTCCGATATCATGGAAAGGAATTCAGGCTTGTCACCGGCTTCTACCCGAACGGATGGCCGGTTCTGAGTCTGGAATCACCGGACAACGGGGAACTATACACGGTACTTACCGTCAATCTGGAAGACTCCCCGGCATTCGGGATTCCCGACCAGGCATTCATTGACATAAACAACAATCCGGAAGCGATGGAATTCCTCATAAGGAACAGCCTTGCCGAAGATACGGGATACAGACGCAAAAGCGGATGGGTGGAATACCCGATGGCCAAACTGAACCTGGCTGAACTGTACCGGTTGTCACCGGAATCGTTCGAGAACCAAGAATAAGAATCAACAATAGAAATCATTAACCAAATCATAGGAATTATGGCAAAGTACGAAGTAAGAGTAAGGTACGCCTTCGAGGGTACCTACAAGGTCGTTGCGGAAGACCGCGACGAGGCGGAAAGAATTGTAACAGAAGACTGCGGTCTGGTATTGGGCGGAAACATCCACACTACCCGCGATGATGACGAGGTGACAGACTGGAGATTCGGCAGTCACCCTGACATGCAGATCCTTTCTTTCAGGGAACGGGTTGGCAAAGGCAAGGTCAGATACACGTCCATGTGTTTCAGCGACAGGATTGAAGAACTGAGAAAGGACATAATCGAAGCCATCAGGCAACTGCTCGATGCGCACGGCCTGAAAAAAATCACGTTTACCGACAACGAAAAAGACCCTGTATGGATTATCTGGTTTGACGATAATGCAGAACCATACGAGTGTTATGTTACAGGAATTGAGGTTACTGACAAGCACATTACCGTGTTGGCAACAATAAAGGACAGTATGGAAGAGGTTTTCTGTCAGAGTCCTTTCGAACTCGGAGCCAGCAACATTGATTGGCTTAATCAAATGTACGAAGCAGTAAGGCTTCAACTTGAAAATACAAAAGGAAACTCTTGAAACGAAAGACAATATGGCAACAAAAATCAATATGGACAGATACGTCTGGGAAGGATGGACTGTCGGAGCGTTCATCAGGGAACTGGCCCCGCAGGTGGAAATGATCATGAGCGGGCAAAGCTGGAGGGAACCTTTCAGGAACAAACAGGAACTGGCGGACTGGTGCAGGGACAACCAACCCTATTACAAGAAAAGGATCCCTGAAGTGAACAGCCATTTTGCAAGGATGTATAACCTTAAATAAAAACAACATTATGAAATATCAAGCGGAAAATGCAGTCTCCAGCTTCTTCTACTATATGTGGAATGCCTGGTGCGAGGAAGAGTGCAGGACAGTATTCAAGGAAATGCACCCACACTTTTGGGAAAAATGGTCTCTGATGACGGACAAGGGAATATTCGGAGCCGCTGAACGGTTCTATGCGGAACTGACGGACCGTTACAGGGAAAAGCTGGTGGAACGGGCCGTCAGCCTGTATGACGGCAAAGCCAGACGCAAACACCCGGACGATTCCGAAATCAAGGTGTGCAATGATTGCGGTTCAACGGAGATTGAAATCCAGGCATGGGTGGATGTAAACACGAATGAATACCACAGTGACGTGGACGATGACATCTGGTGTTCCCGGTGTGAGGACAATGTGGAGACCTGCTCCAAACAATCCTTTCTGGAAAAGATGCAGGAATGGTGGAAATCCAACAGCACCGATAATCTTGAATACCTGACCGGATTCAAGACATCCGATTTCCCTTCAGCCAATTCCGGACAGACATTCTCCGAGGCCGCCGACGAATGGTGGAACGGCAAAAACTATGACGAGAAGAGGAACATATACCTGACAAATAACTAAAGACAACGGCTATGGCACGGAATATCATTGACCTGATCTGCAACTCATGCAGTTGCGGCAAGGAAGAGGCACAGGAATATTTGGACGACGAGATAAGGAACCTGCAGGAACTTCAGGCAGACAACGACCTGAGAGGCGAAGACTTCGAAATCGCGTGCAGCAACCTCGGACTCGACCAGGACTGGCAGATATATTTCATCAACCGTCTTGCAGGACTTTAATATCTACAACTATGACTTATTTTCAGAACATACAATCACTGGCGGACCTGAAAAAGGAATACCGCCGTCTGGCAATGCTTCACCACCCGGACAAGGGTGGTGACACTGCCCTCATGCAGCAGGTGAACACCGAATTCGGAAAGCTGTTCGAGGTCTGGAAAGACAAGCCCTGCGTTTCCACAGCCCCGACAGGCTACGAACACGACTTTCAGGGTGCCACCGCAAAGGAATACACCGAATACGTGTACAATGAATACCGCTGGAAAGGGCGCAACTACAACGGGCAGTCCGCACCGGAAATCACGGAACTGGTCAGGACATGGCTCAAGGAGACCTATCCGAGATACACCTTCTCGGTCCGCAGGGACGGATACAACTCAATCCTTATCCGGCTGATGAAAGCGGACTTCGAGGCTTTCACCAGAGAATCCGGCAAGGTACAGGGAGACATCAACCACTACAACATCCAGGCATCGGACAGTCTGACCGACCGGGCCAAGGAGGTGATGACAAACGTCAGGGATTTTGTGATGTCATACAATTTCGATGAAAGCGACCCCATGACCGACTATTTCCACACCAACTTCTACCTCACGCTCGGAATCGGCAGCTACAGACAGCCGTACCGGATGGAACTGCCGAAGATTACGGGAAAAGACACTCCTGAAGTGTTCAGGTATCCTGAAGGACCTGCACACAAGGCTATGCGACAGGCACTGGGCAAGGCGCGTTTCGGCTTCATCGAGAGCCGGAAGCATATCGGGGAAATGATACTCGGAGAAGACTTTTACGGCTCACAGGGAGAACATTATTTCTGGCCCAAGGAGTATTCAAGCGCGAAGACGGCACAGAAACGCATCGGAAAACTGGAGGCAGCCGGAATGCACTGCGAACTGACAGGCTGCAACGGCGGATACATACGCCTGCTCGGATATACTCCGGAGACGGAAAGCAGTCTGGAACGGGAAAGGCAGGAATATGCCACGGCATACCGGAAGTGGGTGTCAGAACACGGCATATCCCCAAATACGGGAACAGTACACCAGAACATTTCAAATCCAATCAGACAGATACAATTATGACAAACAGGGAAATCATCAGAGAACTGAAACGCCACGGTTACAGCCGGGTGGACATTGATACGGACAGTAGAGCCGCAAAGACTTTCTACACCTACCGTGGCGGGCTTCATATCAACGGTACGGGAAACCTGTCATTCCATATCGTACCGCCACAGGACAGTCTCGGACTGGGACGGTTTGCAATATGCGCCACCTGGAACGGGGAAAGCTCACAGCTGGGGACAGACCATGCCCCGTTCTTTTTCGGGCGACTGCTTGCCTTCCTCAAAGGTGAGAGAAAAGAGAAAGAGATAATAGATGAAATATGTACCGACAGAAAAACAGAATAGAAATATGAAAGCAAAAGTATTGAAATATAAGTTTGACGGCAACACCATCGTTGCCCCATACATGGAACTTGAACCGTATGCGGAGGATGTATTCATCTCGCTGGCAAGAAAAAACGAATACGGAAACGAAAGTGAAGACTGTTTCCATGTAATCTGCAAGATTGATGATGTCCATTTTTCC
Source organism: Bacteroides sp. ET489 (assembly GCF_030518095.1). Taxonomy (NCBI): domain Bacteria; kingdom Pseudomonadati; phylum Bacteroidota; class Bacteroidia; order Bacteroidales; family Bacteroidaceae; genus Bacteroides; species Bacteroides sp. ET489. The sequence continues at coordinate 104,908 of NZ_JAULLJ010000005.1, read as the reverse complement.
TGCGGACAGTATTCACGCAGAATCCTTGACAAGGAGGGGCACCGGGAAGAAGCGGCGACCTATTGCAAGAACTGGATTGAAAACACCCTGAAGGATGCGGAAGATGGAAAAATCATCCCCCTCTTGTCTGTCCATGTATTCAATGCCCTCGGTCTTGACTCCACCCCTTTGGTACAGGCCCGTGAGGAATATGCAAAAAGGCAGGAGGAAAAGCGTCTGGAACGGAAAAGAAAAGAAGAGCAGGAAAGAAAGGAGAAAGAAGCCCGATGGCAACAGCTCCTTGACGAGAACAAAAGGAAATTCCTGAGCGGTGAGAAAATAACGGCAGAAATGTTTCTTGAAATCACTGGAAGGGACGGATTTGACATCCATATCAGAACCAAAGGGACATTCAACCGACATGTGGCAGCAATCGACCGGAACGGAACCGTCAGTTTCAGAAAATACAAAGGCCGCCGTACTCCCGACTTTACCGGATGTCATAAGGCTGTAGCCGACTATCTTGCATTTCTTTCCGAAAATGAGATCAGAAAATAAGGTCCAAAGCGGTAACAGCCATCCTATACAACTGTTACCGCTATTATCAGGACTTTACAACTTCATGTTCAGTACCATAGCCAACGGGAACATATATTGATTGTAAACCTTGAGCTTCTTCAGATCCAGCACATACCCTGCATAGGGGTTGGTACAATCCGAATAGAAAAACACGTCGGTAAAACCCGCATGTTCCTTTATGATTTCCCCTTCCAAGGGAATCTCGTCCACATCAAAATCCTCCAAAGGCAATTCCTCCAGGCGAGCACGTTCCTTATTGCCCAACACATTGAGGTTACGGTTGAACAGCACGTATCCTCCTTTACGGTAATCCACACGCATACCATACGGACGCTCCACAAGGAAAGCATCCGCAGCTTTCTTTATATAATCTTCCATGATTTTCAAATTAGGATTTGCAAAAGTACACCATTCCTCCGGCAATGACGAACAAATCAGAGAGAATATCACCATAACATGTACGGACAACTACAGCAAATCCCCCTTGTATATTTTATTTCCCTCCCTGCAAAGGTAGTCCCGTGTCCAATGTACCCGGACAAGGTCAGGCCCCTGCGGGGTTGGCTGAAAGAAAATCATCCTCGCCGATGGCTGCGGTATTTTCTTTCGCCAAACCTTGCGGGTACGGCCACGGGACAGTCAGGCAGGCGAGAAATAAAAAATACCGGCTCCCGGAGCCGGACGTGTTTAACAGATAAAATACAATGAGTCATGAAAATCCTGAATGAAGAACATTTCCAGAATGTAAAACGCTATGCCGAATCCATCGGTGACACCTCACTCCAGAACTGTCTGGACCTACTGAAGAGCTGGGAAGACAATCCCGACCATCCAAGCGAGATTTCGCTCTACTATGACCATGCCCCGTATTCGTTCGGTTTCACACAGCGTTATCCCGACGGAAGCATCGGCATTGTAGGCGGGCTGCTCTATCACGGCATACCGGACCGCTCTTTCGCCGTAACGCTGCAACCGTTCCACGGATGGCAGATACATACCTGAAAAATGACAGACAATCATAGTATTAACTTTATAAAATTCAAGATTATGGAAGCATTGGCAGTATTGGAAAAGCAACAGCAGTTTGATTTTCAGAACAACGGGATCGAAGTAATGAACCTTGAAACTCTCCAGCGTACCTACAAGGAGAATGATATCTACGGCAAGCCTGTCCAGGGCATCTATCACTATCAGGTCCTGCAGCGTATGATGGGCATTTGCGAGAAGTATAATCTCGATTACGAGGTAGAGGAAATCTTCGCGGCCCAGAACAGAAACAAGACACAGCCGGGGGTGAGCATTCTCCCGCAGGTAGAGCAGACACACGGTGAAAAGGCAGTGGAAGCCCACATCCTCCGACGCATCTTCGCGACCATCCGGATCAAGGACTGGGAAACGGATGAGCTGACAACTACGCTGGTCATCGCCTACCATCAGGATGGCATACAGGCAGCCATCGGCCCGTGCGTGAAGATATGCCATAACCAGTGTATCCTCTCGCCGGAAAGGAGCATCTGCAACTATGGAAAGAACAAGGTGACAACGGAAGGTGTATTCGAGACGGTGGACGGATGGCTGGCCAATTTCGAAGTGAACATGAACGAGGACATTGCACGCATTCAGCGGCTGAAACGCAGAATCGTCTCACTGGAAGAAGTGTATATGTATATCGGTCTGCTGACAGCGTTGCGTGTCTCCCATGACAGTTCGGACAGGAACCTGTCATCCTCGGTTGAAACCTACCCGCTGAACCAGAGCCAGATTTCCATCTTCACGGAAGAGGTGCTGAAACTGGCCCGCGAAAAGGGACAGATCACCGCTTGGGACTTGTATAGCGTAGCGACTGAGATATATAAACCGGGCAGAACAGATTTCCCGGCACTGATTCCGCAGAACGGAGCCATGGCGGAACTCCTGCTTTCCCGTCTGCCCGCAGAGGTGGAAATACAGGATGCCGTTCTGGTAAGTTAACTCAAACTAATCGCAACTGCTATTTAGAAAAACAAGATGTAAGAAAGGGAGAATCTGACGGTAATATGCCGTCAGATTCTCCCTTTTCTTTTACTCTTCAAAGAGCAGCATATATTCCACCTTCCTTCTCCGTTCAATGCTCGGTACTACCTTGCCTTTATAACACCGGAAGGAAACATACTCCTTATAGATATTCCGGTCTCCGGTCTCCAGCTTCTTCAACAATTTGCTTTTGGGCATTTTGCCGTAACCTTTCAGACGGTATGCCCCCACATTATAGCTCAAAACAGCGGCGATCAATGAATCACGTCCCAGATAACTGAACATACGGCACAGCTTACGTAAATCCGCTCTCAGAATTGAATCCCCCTGTTCTTTAGTAATGTCATTGGTCAGCCTTTCCCCGGGAAGGACCTTATGCCCGTACCCGACATAAGGCCAGTGTCTTTTTTCTCCATGCCAACCCTCGAACCGCTTGATACACTCGACCGCAAGACTGAACCTGTCCTGTTTCTCCCTTACCGGATTCTCCGCCCGCAACGGTATGCTCCCGAAGCAGGCGATGGCGAAAAACGCCGCAAACAATTTTGCTCTTATTCCCATAGGCAGGTCAGGTTCATTGTGATACGATGACGACAGGCTGTTCCTTACCGCCGGAGGTAACCACGGTATCCTCGTCCTCCGTCTCATTGTTGAAATCGAAGGTCAGCTGGAAAAGCTGTGCCGGCTCGCTGTTGTCCTCAAAATAGATGTCGATGCTCTGCTGGTCCTCACACTCGGAGGTGTAATAAAGGCGGAACACTTCCCTGTCCAGGGGATAACGGTCGTTGGGCTGCAGCACCATCCCGTCGTCCATGCGCAGCTTGCCTTCGCCGTCCGGCTGGAAATAGCGGATGGTATAGCGGGCGTCGGAGAACCGTCCTTCCCGTTTCAGTTCACAGCGGATTTCCACGGTCTCGCCTTTCACGATACGCTTGGGAACCGGCATCGTCTCCACCTTAAAGGGATAGGACTGCTGCACGTCAAGGTCATCGCTGCACGAGGTCAATATAGTGAAGGTCATGCCCATCAGGGCGCATACAAGGGCAAACAGCCCTTTCTTGTTCATAATCGGTTTCATATTCATTTCTTGTTTTAACGGTTTATAAAAAAATTACTGTTCAGGCGGAAAATTGCTTTCCAGATATTCGTTCAGGTCCTTGCATCCGGCATACAGGTCGGAACAATCGTCAATCCTGTCACCGTAGCGTTTCCGAAGGACGGCCAGTGTCCTTTTTCCGGCATCGTCATTGTCCAGGTAGCACCGGATTTTCCCGTAATGGTCCAGATAAGGGAACGAGCGTTCAAGCAGGGCCACCGAATTGAGGACCAGATAGTCCTCACCGCGGCTGATGCCGAGTACCTTCCACGAAAGGAAATCGATGAAACCCTCAAACAGGTTGCAGGTAAGCGAGCCGTTGCGGATAACGGAAATATCCTTGGGCGGGATACACCATTTCATGAACCTGCTCCGTAGCTCATAGCCTCCACTCATATTCCTGAAGCCGACGGCAAAATACCGCTTGCCGTACAGCCGGAACCGTACTTCCTCGCACTCTGCACGGGCAATTTCGGCAGGAATACCGCGTCCCTTCAGATAACCGAGCAGGACATTGCAGTACAAGGGACTCCGTACCACTTCCTCAAAGCGGGAAGCCTCTTTCCGCTTTTCTGTCCTGACACTTTCCTTTTCTCTTTTCTGTCCGGCATATTCAGGTATTGTGCCTCCATATACTCCGGCGATAAACCTCGCCTGAGCCATGAAGCCGTCACATCCCGAAAGTTCTCCCGCAAGGGTGAAGATGTCGCCTCCATGCCCGGTACCGAAGTCGTGCCATACACCCTTACGGGTGTTCACATGGAACGAAGGTGTCCTTTCCTCACGGCACGGGGAGAGATACCAGCATTCGTCGCCGTGCCGTCTGACCGGCTCATGTCCCAGACGGGACAGGAATTCCTCAATGGGAATGCCTCTGATCATCTCTATATCCATAGGCGTCTAATTGATGATGAAACGGACTCCAAGCCCGAACTGTGTCGTGAACTTTCCCAGCGAACTTCCCCATAGCACACGTTCACGCACATGGGCAAGCAGCACGATACGATCCGTCACATAGCTTTCCAGCTCCAGCGTCAGGGCTCCGCCATAGACGAAGGCATCCCGGTGGGAAAGCATGGAACCGTCATACAGAACCTTTTCTCCCCAGTTCAACGTCTCATATCCCACCAGGGCGGAACCGCCGACAGAGAGGAAGAATATCTTCGCCGGGTCGGACAGGAACTTCAGGTAATAACCGCCCTCAGCCGTAAACTGGGCCCGTGGGACGGAAGTCCCGCGATAGCCGTAGTTCTTCAGCAGGTATTCCACGCCAGCCACCCAATGATTAGCCCTTTTCGTATAGCCCGACACGGCAAACCCCGTGTACCAGTCAACTGGAGATTGCAGGCTTCCGGCAAAGCCTCCCCTGAGTTCCACACCCTTCATTCCGGGAAGGTAACGCTGGGCGTATGCCTGCCCCGATGACAGGGCAAGCGATACGCATACGGCAAAAAGAAACAGATACTTCTTCATGGTCATTTCACTTTAAGTTCATTGATAACCCTCGCTCTCACGATATCTTCACTCTCCACGGTGAAGCTCTGATGACGGCCTCCGCTCTTCTCGTGCATCTCCACCACCAGCATCTTGTCGGCGGGAATGGTGAACTTGTCAAAGACAAAGACGGTACGCTCGTCCTTCTTTCCGGCAACAGCCGTGGCATAATTGTAGGCACGCAGCGGAAATATCACCTGCTCCTGGATGGCCGTGCGCTTGAGGACTTTCTTGTCCACAATCTTGAACGTCACGAAATCCACCTCATAAGGCACGTTCGACGTGTTCTTCACCTGGGTATGGAAATAGAGCAGCCCGTTGTGGGTATAGAGCCCGCGCAGCAGGTACTGGATGCCGAACGCCTTGCTTCCGATATGCTTGATGTGGCGTCTGTTATCCTTGTGGATGGCCTTGGCAATAAGATGTACCAGCTTGGGCGACTCGCTGCCGAGTTCCTTCAGGTAGATGTCAAGGGCATTGTTCGGGCGGTTCACCTCGCTGCCGTCATGGATGAAATCGGCCATCTCAATGTTGAGCAGCAGGGGCTCGTCGGCATACTTCACATTGAAGGTGTAGAAACTTCCGCTTTCGGTAATCACCGACATGTTGGTCTCCTCACGGAAATTCTTTCTCGTAGCCTTTACCCTGATTACATTCTCTGAACCGTCCGCCTTGCCCGCAATCAGATTCGGAGAACCGAGATCCACGTAACGGACAGCCGCGGGAAAGATGATATGGGTCGTCTTGTCATACGTCACTTCCAGCCCGTATGGCGGAATCATCCGGTCAAAGGTGAGCTTTCTGGACAGCCCGTGATAGAGGTCGCCGTCCTCCTGCTGCGGATAGATATCCGCTTTCAGGGTCAAATCATTTACGGCCGTGGTATCAGCCGACTGTGCATGTGCACTTGCAACGCCGCCTGCGAGGGCAAGCATCAAAAGAATCTTTTTCATGTCTTTACTGTTTTAATGGGTTATTGATTGTTGTTCTGATAAAGCATCAGTCCGTAGCCTGATTTGAGATGCACCTTCTCCTCGCGCATCTTCTTGGAAATGTACTGCGACACGCCCTGTATGGCCCCCCGTCCAAGCTCGGAGAGGAGCTGGTCGCCTGCCGACTGGTTGGTGATGGAGATGGTCGTGCCGAGATTCTGTCCCATGTTGGCGGCCACTTCCCTTACCGCATTCGCTTCCGTCGAACCGGGAATGAATATCCCGTCCTGTCCGTCACTGTCCAGCACGGTCAGTTCCACGGGAATGACATTGCCGTCATATTCGACCTGCAGGATTTCAATGCCAAGCCGCTCGCCCTGGATACGTCCCTCACCGGTCAGCAGGGTATTGCGGGGAAGCACGTATCTTCCCACACGCATGGCCTCCAGCAGCCTGAGACGCACGCTTTGTCCGCTGATGACGGTCTGGTCGCCATGCACACAGGCCCGTATGGTATTCTTCGTCCTCTGTGTCCCGGCACTGCCCACAGCCGTATGGAAGCCGGCATCCGCACCGGAAAGCAGTCTCGCGAACTGCATCGAATCGGCAAGAGGCTGAGGAAGGGACGACACGACCGGAGAGGAAACCAACCCGACGGGAACGGCTTTCGCCTTCCTCTCCCTTGAGGGGTTTTCCGTCTCCTGACTCTCCACTGTTCCCGTACTGCCGCCCGAAGGCATATATTTGGCGGCAAGCTCATAGGACTTCTCCAGCAGGGCCACCTGCTCCTCGTAGCTCGGTCCGGCCGTCTGCGTTGCGGCAGCCTGGCGGAGCTGTTCCACCTCTGCTTTCAGCGCTTCCTTTTCCGGGTCTTCCTCCGGACTCTCGTAAAAGCTGCCAAGCGTGGCGTTGATGTCGTTGTAGGCCGAGGCGGAAGAGGCGAAAGCTCCCGTCCTGCCGTTTCCCACGGAACGGTACGCACGGCTTTCATTTTCACTTCCAATTTCCTGTGCCGGTTCTGTTTCCGGGACATTCTCCTGTCTGTGTCCATCGGCCAGGGCGGAGAAGTCGGCCAGCGTACGCTTCTTCTCCTCCTGCCGGCGAACCATGTCCGCCTGCTCATAGGCAGCCATCTTGTCCGCCTCGATACCCGTACCCCTCGGGTCGGGAAGTTCGGCATTGAAGCCCGTTTTCTTTTCCGCCTCTTGCCTGTCTTTCTCGGTCGGGGCGAAAATCAGCCACATACACCCGAGGAACAGCAGGAACATGCCGGTGAAAACCAGATATTTCCTGATTTTCTGCTTCTGTTTCAATTTTTCTGCATCCGTACTCATAACCTTACCTGTTGAACTGGTTAAAAAACTCTTCCATCTCACGGATTTTCACGTCGGAAAGGGTATCCGCCGGCACAAAGTCGGGAACCTCAAGCGGAGTAATCCTGATGACGTCCTGCCGAATGTCCTCCCGCCCGATGTCATAAACCGCCCGGAAAATCATGTAGAAATTGACCAGCGCGAAAAGGGAAGCCATCACGATGACGGCGATTGCCCTCTGACGGGGTGTGAGCCTGTCACAAAGGCCGCGCAGCCTGCCCCCGATAAAATCCTTGATTTTTACATACATCTTTCTCATACATACCTTGTTTTTATCTGTCATACATTCTGATATCCCTGTTCTCCAACACGCGGAACCCTTCCAGGATGAACCCGTGCGGATTGTTGTCACTGCGGGTGGAGTTCCGCAGCCTGCCATGCGTGACAAGGCTGCGTTCCGTCACGCTCTTCTCACGGATGATGAAAAGGCGTGCGTATGTCATGACATCATACGGATAGGTGTTGAAGTCGCACTTCACGCTGTCTATCTCGATACGCTGGCTGACATTGCCCGAAATGATTCTATTGTAGTAGCCCTGTTCGGCCAGATCACCGTAATGGGAATAGGCGGAACGGTCGCTCAGGAACATGGCACGCTGCACATTCCCCTCGATGGCACTCTTATCGGGGGCCAGCGTGAAGAACAACTCGTGGAAGCGTCTGACATGCTCCCTTGCCTCTACGGGGCGGTTCTGCTCCAGGTCCTGCGAGAGGGCGAGCATGAGCGACTTTCCCTCGTCCAGCACATAGATTTTCTGGCGCTGGGCTTCGGCAAAGCTGTACGCCTTCCACACGGAATAGCCCACAAGCAGGGTGCAGACACCCAGATAGACGATTCCGAACAGGCGCAGGTGCCGGAAGCTGGTCTCGATATTTTTCAGTGATTTGAATTCCATTGTCTTTCAGTTTTTTTGATTGTCATTACTTGATTACTTGAACAGTCTTCCGGTCACGTTGCCCACGGCGGCACCGGTGGCGCCTCCCACGATGGACCCGGCCTTGGAAGCCGTCTGGTTCACGTTCTTTCCGTAGTTCCCGGCACCTCCTCCGGCCTGCACGATCCAGTTCGCCACGGTCGGGATGGTGAAATACCCGATGATGCCGATGATAAGGAACGTGATATACACGGCATTGGAACTGTCCGGAATGAAGTTGGGGTCAGACAGCTGCTCGATGTCCTTCTGAAGCATCAGAGTCTGTATGCGGGCCAGCACACTGCTGAAAAGGTCAGAGACGGGCAGCCACAGATAGATGCTGATATAGCGGACAAACCACTGGCTGAGCGAAGCCTGGAAACCGTCCCAGCACGAAATGGCAAAGGAGATGGGCCCGAGTATGGAAAGGACAATCAGGAAGAAGGTCCTGAGCGTATCCACCACCAGTGCAGCGGCATTGAACATCAGTTCCAGCAGCTCGCGGAAAAAGTTCTGCACCGCCTTCTTCATGTTGTACATGGCACGGTCCACGTACATGCCGCACGCCTCGATGGCGTCCAGGGCTCCCAACTCGTCCAGCTTGTTGTCAAAAGCCTCCTTGTCCACCAGGTAGGCCGTCTCGGGATTCCTCCGCATCGCCTCAATCTCCAGCTTGTCCTTCTGCTCCCGGTACTCGTTCATGTCGAAGGTCTGCGTCTCCAGAATCTTGTGCGTTCCGGTCACGACGGGTGACAGGATGCTGTTGAGCGTACCCAGCACGATGGTCGGGAAAAACATGATGCAGATACCCAGAGCAAACGGGCGCAGCAGGGGGAACACGTCAATGGGTTCGGCCCTGGCCAGCGACTGCCAGACACGGTACGCCACATAAAAGAGGGCTCCCAATCCGGCAAGGCCCTTGGCCACGCCGGTCATCTGCGAACAGAGCGGCATCATGTCCGTGTACAGACTTTGCAGAATCTGGTGCAGATTGTCAAAATTCACAGCCAACAATACCATAAGCAATCCTCCTTGAAATTACCAGTAGCGTTCGTTGGGTGAACCGTACAGGGCCATCACGCGGTCAAGGTCATTCTGTTTCTTGGCTCGCAGGTACGACACGCCGATGTTCTTGTTGGTATAGTACTGCACCAGACTGCGGTATTGCAGCATGTCGGTATAGCAGCGGTCGATGATGTCCATACGCTCCTTGTCGTTCATCGAAAGGCCGTTCTCATTGACCACCGTCTTCAGGTCTGTCAGCAGATTGGCACTCTCCTCCAGCAGCTTCGTGTAGCCGAGGGCGATGGCACTCAGTTCCTCAGGGGTGAAATAAGGGTCACTGAGCATACGCTCATAACTGGTCACATAGATTTCCGTGATGTCACCGACCATCAGGATGGTCTGCTGCACCTTGCGGGCATCGCGTACCAGATTCTTGACCTTCCTAAGGCCGTCATAATACTCCTTGCCCTGCTGGTAAATCTTTACCGTCTCCTGAAAATTTTTGACCATATTGCTGGCCGTCGAGGACGTGTGGACAATATTCTTGGCGGCGTTGATGATGCCCTGGGCCAGATTCCCGGGGTCGGTCACTACCCATTGGGCGTGTGCCTTGCCTGCCGAAAGAAGGCAGATACAGCATAAGGCTGTCATAATTCTTTTTTTCATGTCGTTAATCTTTAATGGTTGATAAATCTTTTTTTCCGTAAGTTCAAAGCCCCATCTTTCGCCCTTTGGACGGCGGGTTACGGAGGATAGGCTTGTGTACCGGTCTCGGACGGTCTGCCTCTGCCACTTTTTCTTTCCCGTGTCTGAGGGAGGCGAAGAATTCGTCAGCATACGGTCTGCGGCTGGTAACCCGGACTAATCTGTCATCCAGTTCTTTGTAGGCTTTCTGTGCCTGACGGGATTGTTCTTCCGGGGCTGCGGTCTTGTCAATACCGTATTTGATCAGAAAATCCGGTTGCACATTGATAAGGTCGTTTGAAGCATCCGGTGACACGGCGATACGCCCCAATTTGTCAAGCTCCCGGTCAAGTCTCTCAAGATAGAAGTCCGGCAGACGGACTCCGGGGATATTCTCGACCGCCTTTTCAGCCGCCGCACACATCTCGGCTTCTATACGGGGAATGTTCATCCTGACATCAGGCTCAATGCAGCAGTCATCCCTGTCCATCAGATAGCTTTCGAGCCATTCATAGGTACTGCATTTGTCCTCAATGCCATAGCGCAGCTTGACGTAGGTCGATGGAAGCATGCTGTATGAGGCGAGTTCGCACAGTTCAGATACATCCCGGCTCTTTCTCTGGAAGTCCAATATTCCTATTGCGGATATTACTTCACTATGTGGCGGGCGTTCAATTCTATTCATCGGATATTTCGTACATCCCCAATCACGCATAACGGTGTACATTGCGAACAAGCCATGCACTGATGTGGCTTCCGATGGTGGGATATCCGTCAGTTGAAAGCCGTGTTTCGCCATAAATGGAGTATCCGTCAATACATCCATCATATTTACGGATTCCTTTTTCATCGTTGATATGGGAGAATCGAAGGGTTCGGATTTCGCTATCAGCAGGGCAATCTGTTCAATAGCTTTTTCCGAATGACTGTACTCCCGGATAAGCTTTGCAAGTTCCCCGTGATTGTACACACCGGCAAGAAGTTTGGCTTTTTGAGCAATCTCCTGCAATTCCCGGTAGTCCGGTTCCCGGAGGCGACCGACAATCCGATGTCTTATCCATTCGGTAAATTTCATGTCTTTCTTGATTTTTGAATGTTACTTACTGTTACGTTTACTCTCGGCCAGCTGCTTGATTGCCAGCTCGATATTGCCACCCAACTTCCGGGTAAGCCGCATCAGTTCCAGCTTTTCCGTCTCCTCGGTCGTATAGGTGTAGTATTCTTCGGGCGAGACTTCGGTGGCATAGACCGCCGACTGCGTTCCGCCGAGACCTATCCACACTTCCTTGTACTTGCGGGACGGGCTGTTGGCCATGTTGATGGAGAGAATCTGGGCACGTTCCTTGTCGGTCAGGCCCAGCAGGGACTGGATTTCATCGAACTTGTTGACATACTTCCGCTGGTCCAACAAGATCTTGCAGTCACTGTTGTTGATGATGGTTCCCTTGACAATGGGTGACGATATGATGTCTTCCACTTCTTGGGTAACGACAACAGCCTCTCCGAAAAACTTTCGGACGGTCTTGAAAAGGTAGCGGATATAGTTGCTCATATTGGCGGATGCCAATGCCTTCCAACATTCCTCAATGAGTATCATCTTTCGGATACCTTTCAGCTTTCGCATCTTGCTGATGAAAGTTTCCATGATGATGATGGTGACAATCGGAAGCAGCACCTTGTTGTCACGGATATTGTCCAGCTCGAAAACAATAAACCGTTTGCCAAGCAAATCAAGCTGTCTGTCGGAATTCAACAGGAAGTCATACTCGCCACCCTTGTAATAAGGTTCCAGTACATTCAGGAAACCCCACACGTCAAAATCCTTCTCCCGTGTACGCTTGGTCTTCAGAATTTCCTGATACTCGTCGCGGATGAACTCATAGAAGGTATTGAAGGACGGAACCACGGTACTGTCCGTGCGTATCTTCTCCAGAAAGAGATTGACCGCATTGGAGAGCGCCACCTCCTCGGCACGTGTCGGCGGCTCGTCATCACGTTTCCACAGGGTAAGGATAAGCGTCTTGATGGACTCTTTCTTTTCGATGTCAAACACACCGTCCTCCACGTAGAAAGGATTGAAGGCAATCGGATCGCTCTCCTCATAGGTGAAATAGATGCCGTCCTCGCCATGCGTGCGGGCATGGATAAGGCTGCACAGTCCCTGATAGGAATTTCCCGTGTCCACCAGCAGCACATGCGCTCCCTGTTCGTAATACTGGCGCACCATGTGGTTGGTGAAGAATGACTTTCCGCTGCCCGACGGTCCGAGGATGAACTTGTTGCGGTTGGTAATCGTACCGTTCTTCATCGGCAGGTCGGAGATGTCCAGATGGACAGGCTTTCCGGTCAGACGGTCCACCATGCGGATGCCAAACGGAGAAAGCGAATCCTTGTAGGACGTTTCCCCGATGAACAGGCACAGGGCCTGCTCGATGAAGGTGTAGAAACTTTCCTCAGACGGAAAATCACCGGCATTACCGGGAATGGCCGCCCAGAAGAGTGTAGGTACATCGACGGTATTGTGACGGGGCTTGGCCTCCATCAGGGCAATCTGGCTGCCCACATCATTCTTGATACGCTTCAGCTTCTCGCGGTCGTCGCTCCATGCAAAGACATTGCAATGCGCACGGATGGAAGTGAGCCCCTTGCTGTGTGCCTCGTTCAGGTACTCCTCAATCCATTCACGGTTGATTTGGTTGGAACGGCTGTAACGGGACAGCGAGTGCATGTTACGGGCAGTCTGCTCGAACTTCCTCAGGTTCTCCGCCGAATCGTCTATGAAGAGATACTGGTTCACGATATGGTTGCACGTGAGCAGTATCCCTATCGGTGCGGCAAAGGACAGGCGGCAGTCGCTGCGGTCCGTGGACAGCCGTTCATAACGGCTGTCCGTACCCACGGATGACGGCAAATCCTCCGTCTCGGAGAGGGTATGCAGACAGAGCACATTGTCTCCGACCTTCATTTCCCCGGCTCCGAGGGTGATGTCCTGCAGACTGGTCGTGTCCTCCTGCGAGAGCGAGAAATACTTTTCGATAATGCCCGCGGAGGTTTCAGTACCGATAATCTCTTCGTCCGTCAGCCTGACCATGCGAACCAGGCCGCTGTCGTTCACGATACGCTCGAACTGCCCGCAGCATTCCAGGAAGCGTGCGACGGTATCCTTGTCCTGCATCTCCTTGGGGATGATGAACCCGCGCGTGAGGGCATTGAAGCTGCTGGTCGTGCGGCTGTGTTCCTTCGTGGTCTTGGTCAGGAACAGATAGCAGGTATGGTTCAGGTACGGCCGCTCATTGAAATGTCTTTCAAAACTGCGGCTGAGGAAACTCAGGTCATCCCGGCAGATGTCGGGCCTGTAGCTCTCCTCGATGAAGATGTCCTGCTTGTGGACGATGCTGTAATTCGGCAAAACCCGGACAGCCTTCGCCCATGTGGAATGGAGGGCCTCGTACTCGGCGCGTGTCAGCGTGAACACTTCCGGCAGCTCCACCCTGTAGGCCACGGTGATGTCGGCATCCTTGCTGATGATGCATCCGTGCTCGACGGCCATCAGAGGGAACCGGCTTTCCAGCGTGGCGGCTTTCATTACATTTCTCATACGCTTCGTTTTTTCGGGGTTGGACAAATCAACCGGAGGAAACCCTTCCGGCTGATGATGTAGCGGGGATGTCGGCGCAGCGCCTGCAACTTCATCAGTCCCCATTCACCGTATTTCGCGTTCAGGCGGAAAGTCACCCAGACAAGCACCGAGGCGCAGGTGACACCGAAGCCGATACATACCCACTGGTCGATGCCTGCCATGTACATGATGACAAACAGAACGAACAGGGCGAGCAGTCCGCCGGCGAAGATGAACAGGTACTGGCTTTTCAGCCCCTTGAACTCAGGGCTGCGGCCGATTCCCTTGTTGATAGGATACTCCGCCATAATCAGAGGAAGAATGAGCGTAAGATGGTGGCGGCCACGATTAAAAAGATACAGGCGCCGAACCAGCTGGCTGCCGTCTTGGAGGTGTCGGGATCTCCCGAAGAGAACTTGGAATAGACCTTCACGCCTCCGATAAGGCCGACCACGGCTCCGATGGCATAAATCAGTTTGGTTCCCGGATCGAAATAGGAAGTGACCATGTTGGTGGCTTCGGTGATACCGCCGATACCATTACCCTGGGCGAAAGCCCCTGTCGTTGCAAGCAGCGCCATGGCTGCAAAAAAGAATCTTTTTTTCATGTGTCGAAACTTTTAATTGGTGAGACAAAAAATGATTTCGACCACGAATATATAACACGTAATTCATTGATTTACAACACTGACGATGCGTGACATCGGGTGTCATTACGTTACATCGGAAAGGGATTTCCAAACGATATGAAAAAGAATTTTTGGAAGCCGGTTGAAAAAAGTGAGAATATAAAAACGGGCACTCTCCATGAAAAAATGAGAATGCTGCGACGTGTCAGAATCAAAAAAGCGAAGTCTGAAAACCGGGCGGCTTTCAGACTTCGCTTCATATCATGGGAACGCTGTTTACTCTGCTGCTGAATCGGAAGAGAAGACACGCTGTTTCCTCTGTTCCTCCTTTTTCTCTTTTTGCAGCTTCTTTTTGAATTCCATTTCCTTCAGAATCTGTTTCAGCGGCCTGACAGTTTCAGGCTGCTCACGCTTGAACCTCTTGAAGTAGATATCCTCTATGAACTGCGGAAGCGGAACTTTCCATGGCTCATGTCTGTGGTTATCAATCTTTCCGAGTTTGTCAGGATTCAGACCAAGTTCACGTGCCATTTGCACATGCTTGTCCGACAGACGGTGACGCTTCTGAGCAGCCATCCATTTTTCCAATATTGCTTTTGTTACTGCCATAATCATTCATTTTTTACAAAGGTACGAATCTTGCCATTATGATAACGATATGACTATTTGTATTTTATTCGATGTTGTTTTCTGAAAATGATGAAAATGAAGAAGGCACGCCGATATCACATCGACATGCCCCCCAAAAATATGGCAACAAAAGAAAAAATTAAACGAATTTACCTATATCGAAAACTTCTTTTTTCTTCGGAGTCCCCCTTCGTCTTAAAAGCGGGTTTCCGGCTTCATCCAGATATTCGTTGAGCAGATGCCCGATTTTATGCTGACATCCGATTTCGTTTTCAAGAAGATTCAATACTTCTGTACCGGATAACTTGTGATAAATTGTCATGCTCGCACGAAAAGCCTTCTGTTCATCCCGGGTAGCGGAAGTCAGCACTTCCACAACATTATTCATTTCCTCGAATGTCATTGCCGTGTTGAAATCAGGATCAGGCTCCGCACCCACCGGAGCCATAAGTTCTTCCTTTTCCTCCTTGGTCAGCCCTTTGTTTTCCTGTACCACATCCTCAGGATTGATTTCTTCATCTTCCTCTATAGGTTCCTTGACCAATGGTTCGGAATGTGTAGGCTTTTTTCTTGCCACATCGGGATCTTCCAGATAGACGATCCTGGTCTTGCCGATCACGTCGTTATCGTCAACCTGTGAAGTCCGTTCTACAGTTACGGGCTTCTCCCGTACCACTTTTGTTTCCGACACATTTTTCTTGCGTCTTGCCTTTTCCCTGGCTTTTTCAGCTTTCTTTTCCTTGTATATCCGATATTCTTTACGGTATTTCCATAACTTGATACGGGCTATGCGCATCATACGGTACACTTTCTCCCAAGCGTCATACACTTGCTGACTGAAGATGAATATCCACAATCTGTAAAGTATGAAGACCGCGCATAGGACTTTGACTGCGAAATAAATTTTAATTTCCATAATCAGCTTTCTTTGTCTTTGTACAATTTCATAATCTCAGGTGAATATTTTTTCAGATGCTCGTCCACAATATTATTGATGTAGCCGGACATGGTAGCTTTGGGGTCTATGACCATAAGCATGTATTTGATTATACAGGCATTCTCCTGCTCGATACAGACCTGTGCCCGCTTTGCCAACGGTTTACAAGTAAGGTATTTTTCTTTGTAAATGGCACATCGCTCATCAATGCCGGGCGATTCTTTTTTTTGTTCAGGAAGGTTTACCGGTTCTGCATTTTTCACAGCCTCATTTGATTTGGCTGTATCCTTTTGTTTCAAACCGGACTTTCTGCCGAAAGTCATTTGTACAAGCCTTGCAGAAGCATGAATGGCTATCACTAATACAAGAAATACCATGATAATAACGACTACAATAGTCATAGTGTCAAAAAAGTCTCCCATAATTATTTTTTATATAAAGGTTCATTATTGATTTGATTGTAATAGAGACCGTCTATTTCCTCCTTATATTGCTCGAAATGAGCGGTCAGTACATTGTCAATGAATTTCGACATACTGATTTTGGGGGCTACAACCGATAAAAACTTCTGTATAAGCCGATAATTGTCGATACCGATATAAGCCTGCTGCCTTTGCAGAACATTTCCTCCAGAAAGGAACTCTTTGCGGTACGAATCCGTGACGTCCTTTCGTTTTTTGGGTTTGCCTGTACTTTTCTCAACAGTTACAGGTCCCGGATTGTCCGCTTCGCACTCATTCCCATCGGATTCATCAGTGGTTATTATATCATCCACGGATATGTCTTTCCCATAATTGGGTATATCCCCGGCCATAATGCCTCTGATCATCTCTTCGTTCACGGTTACTTGTTTTTTTGCCATAGTATTTATTTTTTGAATTTGACCAATAGTTCTTCCGCCAATTCTGTCAGCCCGCTACCCTTCAACGATTTGGCTGGAGGAGGAAACAAGGTACTACGAAAGAAGTTTCGGGTTGTCAAGGATA
This sequence comes from Bacteroides sp. ET489, assembly GCF_030518095.1. NCBI lineage: Bacteria > Pseudomonadati > Bacteroidota > Bacteroidia > Bacteroidales > Bacteroidaceae > Bacteroides > Bacteroides sp. ET489. The sequence continues at coordinate 88,039 of NZ_JAULLJ010000005.1, read as the reverse complement.
GTTCCTTGTTGTAGCGGTTGGTTTCCGGGATGATGGTATCCAATACCGTAAATTCCAATTTTTGCATGATGATATTGTAAGCGTCGAAAACTTCCGTGGAAGCGCGGGCATCTTTACGGGTCCAGAAAAAGAGGAATTCTCGCAAAGGAGTTTCCTTGCTTGTCTTGGCATAGTCCCATACGATAGTTGAGAACGAAAGACTGCTTTGCATTACAATACGGTCAGGAATAATCGGGGTTATCACATAGTCCATGTTCACGATGGTGTTGATTACGCCGGAAGAATTCACTGTGCCGGGCAAGTCCACGATAATCAAATCGTAATTCCCATTATTCATAAGTTTATCAGCGGCATCACGGGCATTTTCCGCTTTTGAGCCGACAATCGTATAGGCTTTCTTCCGGATACGTTCGTACTGGGATTTCAGCAGTTGTTTGAAATAATCACTGTTTTCAACTGTGCGCATGTCCCTTTCCTTCATACGTACCAGGCTGTACTGCGGATAATCACAGTCGATGACAGCTACATTCAGTCCTTTCAGGTAATGATAATACCCGGCAAGCATAATCGTCATGGTCGATTTTCCCACTCCGCCTTTCTGGTTGCAAACGGCAACTAAAACTGTGTCTTTTTTCATTTTTCTTTCTTTTTTTATAGTTAAACATTAATTGGATTCGGTATTCCAGTAAGTAAAGAATGACTGGATATATGCCGTAATACGGTATCTAATCCATTCAGTCCGACGGTCACTACTGCACATCACAAGTCAGTTTGTCAGGCATTCCTTACTGCCTGTGTGCAGTACTCCATTCGTGCATCATTCCAGTCATATATTCTCTCATTCAAACAGTCAGTCAGCAGGTCCTTCAGACACTCTTTACCGCACATATTCTGTCGTTCATGCCGCAAATAAAAAGGAAAATTTTCATACCGGCACTATGTTTCGGGTGAGGTGACGACCCGTGTCATCAAATGACATCTTGTTACATACAATATGTTGTTTTACAGATAGATATACCGACGTAACTTTGCCACCGACAACGGAATGGATGCCGGATGGAGCTATCCCGAAGCTGAAGAATGAGGCTGAAGGTCAAAACTCAATTTGACTTCAGGCAAATTCATGTTCAAGCGAACATAGCAAGTTGTGTTTTGGGCAGCCCGAAATGATTCGGGCATCCCAAAACAAACTTGCCACTCGCCTGAAGGCTCGGGAGGGATTTCCTCCAAAGTCGGAAATCCATGACGTAAAATCAGAAACAGAAAATCTCAATGCGTATGGAAGAAAACAGTAAAAGAAGAACAAGAAGAAGCACGGGCAGAAAACCGAAGACCGACCCGGCAGTATTCCGCTACGGTATCAAACTGACTTCGGAAGAGAACGGAAATTTCGAGCTGCTGTTTGAAAAATCCGGGATGAAACAACGGGCAAGATTCATCAAGGCGATGATTTTCGGACGTGAAATGAAGGTCGTCAGAATCGACAAGGCTGCGATGGACTACTACATCAGACTTACAAATTTCTATCACCAGTTCCAGGCCATCGGCAACAACTACAACCAGACTGTGAAGGCAGTCAAGTCCAATTTCGGCGAGAAACGGGCGTTCGCCCTGCTCCGCAATCTGGAAAAGGCCACCATCGACCTGGTGGTGCTGAGCAAGCGGATCATCATGCTTACCCGGGAGTTCGAGGAGGAATACCTTATAAAAAGAAAGAAGGAGGAACAGCAGAATGGTGGCTAAGATCAACAGGGGTGTATCGCTCTACGGGGCGGTCATCTACAACCAGCGTAAAGTGGATGAGGCAACCGCCCGTATCATCGCGGGCAACCGCATGATTACCGACCTCACCGGAAATCCCCACAATGTCATGCAGCAGACGCTATGGGCTTTCGAGAGCTACCTCGCCGCCAACAGGAACACGGAGAAGCCGGTACTGCATATCTCTCTGAACCCATCGGTGGACGACCGCCTCACGGACGGGCAGTTCGCGGAACTGGCACGCGAGTACATGCAGAAGATGGGCTACGGCGACCAGCCCTACATCGTCTATCTGCACGAGGACATCGACCGCAGGCATGTCCATATTGTCTCCACCTGCGTGAAGGAGAACGGCGAGAAAATCAGTGACGCATACGAATGGAACCGTTCGATGAAAGCCTGCCGGGAACTGGAAAACAGATTCGGACTCAAGCCTGTGGCTGACAAGCGGAACGAACTGCTGGAACCGTATCTCAAGAAGGCGGACTACCGGGACGGGGACGTGAAACGTCAGGTCGGCAATATCCTCAAAAGTGTGTTCACCGCCTACCGCTTCCAGACATTCGGGGAGTTCAGTGCCATGCTCTCATGCTTCAACATCGAGGCCAAACAGGTTCGGGGAGAATTTGAAGGCTCACCCTACAACGGTATCGTATATACCCTGACGGACGATGCGGGCAGGCCGGTATGCACGCCCATCAAGTCTTCGCTCATCGGCAAGCGCTTCGGCTACGAAGGGATAGAAAAAAGGATTGCCGTCAATGTCCGAGATTTCAGAAACCGGAAGTGGCAGCCGAAAATCCATGATGCCGTCACGCTGGCCATGCACGGCTGCCGAGGAAACCGGGAAGATTTCATCCGGCTGCTCGGGGAAAAGGGCATTGACGTGGTGTTCAGGGAAAACGAGGAAGGCCGTATCTACGGCGTGACCTTCATAGACCACAGGAACCGTGAGGTATATAACGGTTCCCGTCTGGGCAAGGAGTTTTCCGCCAACGCCTTCGAACAGCTTTTCAACAGGCCGCAGGAATTTCCGGAGCCGGAATCCACCGGACAATATGCCTCCACACGGGAGAGCCTTTCCGACAACATGGAAAGCGCCATCGAGCAGGCTTTCGGAATATTCAGTCCCGACATCAACGGACCGGACCCGCAGGAGGAGGCACTCGCCCGCAGACTGCAACGCAAGAAAAAGAAGAAACGCCGTTCACGCGGCATATCCTGATTGTCAATTACCAACCATCAAAATTTTTACAGTTATGCAACAAGAAGATGATTTAAGAGGACTGGCCAAGGTCATGGAGTTCATGCGTGCCATTTCCATCGTGTTTATTGTGATCCATGTCTACTGGTTCTGCTACAGCGCATTCGTGGATATGGGCATCAACATCGGAGTCGTGGACAGAATTCTGCTGAACTTCCAGAGGACGGCAGGACTGTTCAGCAACCTACTCGTGACGAAAGTGTTCGCCTTCATATTCCTGGGACTTTCGTGTCTGGGTACGAAAGGTGTCAAGAACCAGAAGATGACGTGGCGGAAAATATACGCCGCCTTCCTCGGCGGCATCGTCCTGTTCTTCATGAACTGGTGGATGCTTGACCTGCCGTTCAGTACGACATTGAATGCTACCGTATATACGCTGACGCTTACCACGGGCTACATTCTCCTGCTTATGTCGGGAATATGGATCAGCCGTATGCTGAAACACAACCTCATGGAAGACGTGTTCAACACCGCCAACGAAAGTTTCATGCAGGAAACAAGGCTTATGGAAAACGAGTATTCCGTCAACCTGCCCACGAAATTTGTCTATCAGGGCAAGGAATGGGACGGCTGGATCAACATCGTGAACCCGTTCAGAGCCTCTATCGTACTTGGAACACCCGGCTCCGGAAAGAGCTATGCCGTGGTGAACAACTACATCAAACAGCAGATTGAGAAATCCTTTGCCATGTATATCTATGACTACAAGTTTCCGGACCTTTCGGAGATAGCCTACAACCATCTGCTCAAGCACAGACAACATTACAAAGTCAAGCCGGAATTCTATGTCATCAATTTCGACGACCCCAGACGCAGCCACCGATGTAATCCAATCAATCCAAGATTCATGGCAGATATCAGCGATGCCTACGAAAGTGCCTATACCATAATGCTCAATTTGAACAAGACCTGGATACAGAAACAGGGTGATTTTTTCGTGGAGTCACCGATTATCCTGCTTGCCGCAATCATCTGGTATTTGCGGATTTACAAGGACGGAAAGTATTGCACGTTCCCTCATGCAATCGAATTTCTTAACAAGCCGTATGCCGATATCTTCACGATTCTTACCTCTTATCCGTCCCTTGAAAACTATCTTTCCCCCTTTATGGACGCATGGCAAGGTGGAGCTCAAGACCAGCTCCAGGGCCAGATAGCAAGTGCGAAAATCCCTCTTTCGCGAATGATCTCGCCACAGCTTTACTGGGTGATGACGGGAGACGATTTCACCCTTGACCTGAACAATCCCGAACACCCAAAAATCCTCTGCGTGGGCAATAATCCGGACAGGCAGAATATCTATTCGGCGGCTCTCGGCCTGTACAATTCGCGCATCGTCAAATTGGTGAACAAGAAAGGACAACTGAAAAGTTCCATCATCATCGACGAGCTTCCGACCATCTATTTCCGTGGTATCGACAACCTGATTGCGACCGCCCGAAGCAACAAGGTGGCCGTCTGTCTCGGCTTCCAGGACTTCTCGCAGCTTGCACGTGACTACGGCGACAAGGAGGCGAAGGTTATCCAGAACACGGTGGGCAATATCTTCAGCGGACAGGTGGTCGGAGAAACGGCAAAATCACTGTCGGAACGGTTCGGCAAGATTCTCCAGCAGCGGCAGTCCATATCCATCAACCGTCAGGACACTTCGACTTCCATCAACACGCAGCTTGATTCCCTGATACCCGCTTCCAAGATAGCCAATCTTTCGCAGGGTACATTCGTTGGCAGCGTGGCAGACAATTTCGGGGAAGAGATAGACCAGAAGATTTTCCATGCCCGCATCATCGTGGACAGCGCAAAGGTATCGGAAGAGATGAAAGCCTACAAGAAAATTCCTGTCATCAACGAGTTCAGGGACGCAGACGGAAACGATATCATGCAACAGCAGATTGACCGAAACTACTCGCAGATAAAGGCGGACGTGTTGCAGATAATAGAAGAAGAGATGGAAAGAATAAAAAATGATCCGGAGCTGAAACACCTTATTCCACAGCAGGACGGAGAAGAAAACAATGACGGGGAATAAAGGAACAACAGAGACCGCTGTTTTATTTCCGCCTGCAAAGGTCGTCCCGTGCCCGCTGGATTGTGCAAGGCCGGGGCCCTCCGTGGTTTGCTGAAAAAATCATCCTCGCACGAGTGCTCCGGTATTTTTTCGCAAAGCCTTGCACTATCCGGCACGGGACAGAAAGGCAGGCAAGAAATAAAATACCGGCTTGACAAGCCGCAGATGTCTAACTCAAAAAAATGAAAGATATGAGCAGAAGCAACTTCACCCCGATGGAAAGATTCCATGAGATTCTAAACGGACACGGATTACAGGCCATGAACGTAGGTATAAATCATATCCGCATCTTTAGGGACGGCCGGAAAATATTCGACTACTATCCGCTGAGGATGAAACTCTTCGATTACCACAACTGGTACCAGCTTACCTATCCATCCTTCGGCAATGGCGACGGGAAATGGGAACAGGAACTTCAGGAGATAATCGGCAGACTTTCCGCCGCATAAACGGTATGCTATGGCAGCGCACATGAAAAAGACGGAATGGGACAACATCCCCGAATGGGCCATATATGCCCTGGAATACGGAACGGAAGAGGACGGCAGTCTGAACGAAAAGGAACGGGCCATGATTGAAAAATTTGTCGGCACACATTTCCCGAAAGGATACACGATGAGCGTTAATTGGGACGCCTGCAACGAGTTTGACCGCTATCCCGCATTTGGAGAGCCTTGCAAGACCTGCAAGGTTCTTTTTGTTTCACCATAAATACACAGAAAAATGAAAAGAATGACACTGAGCGAATATCTCGCTGTCCCCGAAAATTATCGGGGAGTATGGACTACCGAACGATGGGACATTCCCGATTGGGAAAACTTGAGAAAAAAACACATGGGAAAATGTACCCTGATGGTATATGATAGAGGCACGTGCCTGCTTGTCGAGGGTCTGAGTCTTGAAATCGTGGACGACAGTTCCTGGAAAAAGCCGGAAGAAATCAAGAAGGAAATCCGTGAAAAATATCAGGAGTACCGTAATGAAAAGGGACATGAACCACATTTCCTCGAATGCATCATACGCTGGAACGACACCTTGGAGACACTGGAGACAAGAATAGCCCTGGACATGGATTCCGATACGGAAATGGACGATGAAATCTTTTTCTACTGCGATACTCTGGACAGCCTGCTGTCACTCGTTGACAAAAGCGGGGAAGATTTTGTCATAGCCGGATGTTTCGGATTCGGAGTGTATGAAGAACTTTTATGACACAATTCAAGATTTAATCTTTGATTTTTATGAGTATGAATGAGGTCAAGGATTAAATCTTTGTATCAGAAACCAATTATACCTTAATCTAATTCTAATATTCACAATACATGTACATCAATACAAACCGACCGTTTGGACATATTAGATGTCGAATTCAATCGTAAACATCAATGTCCATAATCATTCCAATAATACGGTCATAAGCCACGCTTCACTTGACAAGTCCCTTCCGAGAAGTTAACTCGGAGGGCGAATACCTCCACGTTCAAGCCTCCGGTTTTCGGGACACAAAATTCCCTGCGGTAATTTTCCGCCCGAAAAAACGCTCCGGTATTGCCGTCCGAGTTGAGGAAAGTACCGGGACTTAGCAAGCGAAGCGACCTACGACGCATAGATACAGGTCAAAATAAAAAAGAATCCGACGGGAGAACCATGCTCCCGTATGCCATCCCAATGGATTACGCCATCCGGTTATTCCCGTAAACAGAATTCCGCTTCCTGTCACAAAAGGACACATCAAGGGGGACAAAAGCAGCTCGCTCCCAACTCTGCATAATTACAGTTTTTCCTTTTCTTCTGTGCGGCTGTGCGTACCGCCATGCCCTTGTCTGTCCGGCCTGTTCCAGCCTTTTCCCTTTCCTTTGCCGCCTTTCGTTTTTTCTCCTTTTCCTGCCGTTTTACCCCGTATTTTCACTCCATTTTCTCCGGCCTGCGGTGTAATGTGATGACACAAGATGTAATGTATATCCTAACACATTGCAAATCAATTATTTATCAATTTTTCTCCTATATATTTGCGGTGACAACATGAGTTATCAACACTAAAAATCAAAAATTATGGCAAAGAAAAATGCAAGGGAAGAACCCCCGAAACCGCAGGTCACCGAAAACGAGCAGATGAGTGACATCGTGTTCATCCTCGACAAGATGGAACTGATTCTGGAAGCGGTGTCGCAAATCGGACAGGACGGAAAATTCAACACGGTAGCCGCCGACAGGCAGAACCGGAACTCCTTCCTGAAGATTGACCGCTATGCAGATGCCTTCGAGAACTTCATCAAGAACTTCTGGAGCCAACTGAAAGACCCGACACGCTTCGGAATCCTCTCCGTCAAGGAAGACAGGCTGGACGACCCTGCCGTACAGCAGGCCATCGAGGACATCGCCGCAGGAAAAAAGACAAAAGCCGTGGAGGAATTTCTCAAGCAGTACGAGATTGTTCCGCGCAACAAGGAAAACCAAAGTATCAACCCAAAAAATCAAGAAGAAATGGCAAAGAAAAATGAAACCCAGCAGCAGGCTGCCGCAGCTGACAGCCAGCCGCAGACCCAGTCCTCCCAGTACCGTTACAACGAGTCCATGATCAACTGGGAACAGCTAAAGAATTTCGGAATCTCCCGTGAATACCTCCAGGAACGCGGACTGCTCGAACAGATGCTCAAGGGATACAAGACCAACCAGGTAGTACCCATCAGCATGAACTTCGGTTCGGCCGTACTGAGGACTGACGCACGTCTGTCATTCCAGCAGTCCATGGCGGGCGAAGTGGTGCTCGGCATCCACGGTATCAGGCAGAAACCCGACCTTGACCGACCGTACTTTGGACATATCTTCTCCGACGAGGACAAGAAGAACCTGCTCGAAACGGGCAACATGGGACGTGTCGTGGAGCTGAAAGGACGCAACGGGGAATATATCCCTTCCTTCATCAGTATTGACAAGCTGACCAACGAGGTGGTCGCCATGAAAGCGGAGAATGCCTTCATCCCAAGGGAAATCAAGGGCGTGGAACTGACAGAGCAGGAGCAGAATGACCTGCGTGAAGGCAAGAAGGTCTATGTCGAGGGCATGATTGCCAAGTCCGGCAACGAGTTCAACGCCTTCATCCAGGTGAATGCCGAACGCAGGGGTGTCGAGTTCATTTTCGAGAACGACAAGCTCTTCAACCGCCAGACACTCGGGGGCGTGGAACTGACACAGAAACAGATTGAGGACCTGAACGCCGGAAAAGCCATCTTCGTGGAGGGAATGCAGCGCAAGGACGGCGAGGTGTTCTCCTCCTACGTGAAGCTGGACGAGGCGACAGGCCGCCCGTCCTACACCCGCTATAATCCGGACTCTCCGGAAGGCGCACGCGAAATCTATATCCCCAACGAGATCAACGGAGTGAAAATATCGCTGGAGGAACAGCAGCAGCTCCGTGACGGCAAGGTGATTTTCCTCAATGACATGGTGAACCGCAAGGGAGAGGAATTCTCCTCCTTCATCAAGGCCGATTTGGAAACGGGACGCCTGAGCTACTCCCGTACGCCGGACGGTTTCGAGCAGCGCGAGGATTTCAAGATTCCAACCAAGGTATGGGACGTGGAACTGACCAGACAGCAGCGTGCGGACCTGCAGAGCGGAAAGGCCGTGCTGGTGGAAGGCATAAAGGGATATGACGGGAAGACCATCTCGCAGTACGTCAAGGCGAACTTCAACCAGGGGCGTCTGGACTTCTACAACGAGAATCCTGACCGCAAGCGTGACGCGTCACAGCGAAACGTGGTGGCCAACAGCCAGCGACAGGAACAGGGCAACCGCAAGTCAAAAGGTGCGAGCATTGCCTGACTATAGGTAACGGAAAATGAATGTTAAATAAAAAAAGAAAGAAATATGAAAAAGGAAAACGGAAATGACATGCCTTTCAAGGCTGATGAAGTGAACTGGGACGAACTCTCCGGTATCGGTATCATGAAGGACGAGCTGGAACTCTCCGGCGAAATGGACACCCTCCTCAGGGGAGAGAAAACGAAAGTGATGTCCCTGAGCCTCGTGCTCCTCGGCGTGGACGTGGTGATGGACGCCACGCTCCAGCTGGTCCGCAAGGGCGAGGCACCGCTGCTGGAAATCCAGGGAGTGACACCGCTGGGCAAATAATCTGGAAGCAATTATCAAGTAAACCGATGTCTTACCGCCGTTTCCTGTCTTCCGCATGGAAAACGGGAAACGGCTTAATTTTTATCCAATATGATAGCAATCATCGCAGAAAAGCCGAGTGTAGGCTTGGACATAGCCCGTGTAGTCGGGGCTGATACAAGAAATGACGGCTACTGTTCCGGTAACGGATATATGGTAACCTGGGCACTGGGACACCTCGTGTCACTGGCCATGCCGGACACTTACGGTTATACGAAAACGGCAGCGGAGGACCTGCCGATGCTGCCGAACCCGTTCCGCCTGATCTCCCGACAGATGCGCACGGACAGGGGAATGGTTACGGACATCGCCGCCTCGAAACAGCTGAAAGTCATAGAAAGCGTATTCAACCGCTGTGACAGCATCATCGTGGCTACCGATGCCGGTCGTGAAGGGGAACTTATCTTCCGCTGGATATACGACTTTCTGGGCTGCACGAAACCGTTCAGACGCCTGTGGATTTCCTCGCTTACTGACGAGGCCATACGGAAAGGGCTGGAGGAACTGAAGGACGGCTCGGAATACAACAGCCTGTATGCCGCCGCCGACAGCCGCGCGAAGGCGGACTGGCTGGTGGGCATGAACGCCAGCCGTGCCCTGGCCATCGTCTCCGGCTCGTCCAACAACTCGATCGGACGGGTGCAGACTCCGACGCTCGCCATGATATGCAGCCGCTACAGGGAGAACCGCAGTTTCGTATCCACACCATACTGGCAGCTGCATGTCACCCTCAATGGCGGCACGTCACACCGCCGCTTCTTCCATCCCGCGACCTTTGACGACAGGCAGAAGGCGGAAGCCGCCTACCGCAGTCTCTCTCCCGATTCTTCGGCGACGGTCACGAAGGTGGAGCGCAGGAAAAACCTGCAACAGCCGCCGCTGCTCTACGACCTGACGGCACTTCAGAAGGACTGCAACGTGCACCTCGACCTGCCCGCGGCAAAGACGCTGGACATCGCCCAGTCGCTCTACGAGAAGAAGCTCATTTCCTACCCGAGAACGGGAAGCCGGTATATCCCGCACGACGTGATGGCCTGCGTGCCCGGTCTGCTGGAAAGAATCTTGGCCATGCCCGGATTCGCCACAAGTGCCGGAATCCTTGACTTTGCGCGTCTAAACACCCGTAGCGTGGACGACAGCAAAGTGACGGACCACCATGCCCTCATCACGACCGGCATCGCTCCCGAAGGGCTTTCCGAGGCGGAAGAGGCCATCTATACGCTGATAGCCGGACGTATGCTGGAGGCGTTCTCGCCCTGCTGCGAGAAGGAGCTGATTCTTATGGAATGCCGTCTGGACAACATGGATTTCCGCTCGAACAGCTCCCTTATCGTCAGTCCGGGATGGCGCGGCATCTTCCGCAGGAAAGAGGACAGGCAGGACGACGAACCGGAAACCGACGAGGATACGGCCATATTTGCCGAAGGGGACACGGTCCCTGTTTCAGGATTCGGACTGGCCCAGAAGAAGACCGTGCCCAGACCGCTCTATACCGAAGCCACGCTGCTGGCAGCAATGGAGACCTGCGGCAGGGAGATAGCCGACGAACAGGCACGCGAGGCCGTAAAGGAGCTGGGCATCGGCACGCCCGCCACAAGAGCCGCCATCATCACCACTCTGTTCAAACGTGACTATATCGCCCGCTCCGGCAAGAGCATCGTCCCCACGGAAAAGGGACTCCATATCTACGATGCGGTGAAGGACATGCTCGTGGCGGATGTTTCCCTGACAGGAAGCTGGGAGAAGACCCTGCTCCAGATAGAGCGGCACACACTCGGACCGGACACGTTCATGGCATCCATCACGGACTACACCCGCAAGGCTACCTGTGAAATCCTGAACCTCAGCCTTCCGGCGTCAGCCGCCCGCACGTTCACCTGTCCCAAATGCAAGACCGGACACATCATCGTCAGGGAGAAGAGTGCCCGCTGCGACAATAAAGGGTGCGAACTGACCGTGTACCGCAGGTTCCTGAACAAGGAACTGACGGACCAGCATCTGGAACAACTTTTCTCCTCCGGTTCCACACGCCTTATCAAGGGATTCAAGGGAAAGAAGGGTGTGGCCTTCGACGCTTCGGTCACCTTTGACGCCGGGTTCACCCTGACACTCTCGTTCCCCAAAAACGGGAACGGCAGGAAAAGGAAATGATGAAGCCATCCCGATTCGAGGGGCAAAGGTCGCAGCCCGCCCGTTTCCACCGGCAAGGTCTGGCCTTACGGTTTCTGGGAAAAATCATCCTCGCCCGAGGCTCCGGTATTTTTCCCGAAAACCTTGCCTGTGGAGGCGGACTGCAAGAAAGCCCCTGAAACCGGGAATGGCATTCCCGCCAAACACATGAAGATTATGAAAGCAAAAGAACGTATCAGAAAGATAGCGGACAGCAGATGGGCAAGGACACTCGCGCTGGCCGTAGCAGCAGCCATCATATTCAGCTGGCTCTATTCCCACGGCATATCGCCTGTATGGACCGCCGTGGCCATCATCTGTTTCAGGGGACTCTTCAGGTTCCTCTACCGTATAGCCTGTTTTATCGTGGCACTGGCCATCATTCTGTGCATACTGAGTTTTCTGGTCTTCTGAAATCTGACGATATGGAACATGCACGGAATTTATCATTGCAGCATAAGGGAGCTGTCCGGGAGCGGGCGGCTCTTTTTGTATCCGTCACAACCGGAAATGACACGGGAAGAAAAGGGAAAGGACTAAAAACACAGACATTGGCAAACCGAGAACTACAGGGCAAAGTTGGCAAACGCTTCTTGTCGGACGGCAAGGTCAGGCCGCAAGCGGTTTCGGAAAAAATCATCCTCGCCGGAGGCTCCGGTATTTTTCCCGAAAACCCTGCCTTTCCGGAAGCATTTGCCGTTGGGCCCTTGTAGTTCAACGGGCTGCCAAAGCCCGGGTATTCACAGTTAAAAATTAAAGAGTATGCAACAAGCGATCATCACAAGACAGTCACCAGCTCCGATAGGGATGCCCGTGACAAGAAGACCGAAAGTACACGTCCCGCAACCGGCAATCAAGCTGCCACCAAGGGGAACCACAGGTCCCGTTCACATCTCAAAGCTGCTGAACCCCGTTCTGGAAATTTGCAGACATCCGGACAGGAACAGGCTGCTGGCAGAATTCTTCAGCGAATATTGAAACACATCGTCTAATCATTTAATATCTGAAATTATGTTTTTTACAGCAATCCACCAGATGATGACGGAAAGCGTGGACCTCACGATCGTCATCCGCAAGACAAACGGACAACTGACCGTTTCCACATTGCCCAAATCGAACGGACTCAAGGACGAGGCCCAGAACCACATCGTGCCGCTGACTGTCACGGGCACACCGCAGGAACTTGATACGGGATTCCTGCAGGCAGTCACAAGACCTATACAGAAAACGTGCGGGCTGATCTCCAACATGGCACAGTTCGAGGCTCAGGCGGACAAGGCAGCCGCCAGCAGCAAGGCTGCCAAGGAAGCGAAATCCAAGGAGACGAAGGAAGAACGCGAGAAACGGGAAAAGTACGAGAAACTGATGAAGAAGGCGGAAGAACTGACAGCGGCCAGAAACCACCGGGAAGCCGTCAGCGTGCTTACACAGGCGAAAGCACATGCAAATGCCGCCCAGTTGAAGGAAATCGAGGAGAAGATAAAGGCGGCCGACACGGAAATGAACCGGGGAAGCCTCTTCGACCTGATGGAACAGGAAGCACAGCCGGAATCTTCTGTACAGCAGCAACAGCCACACTCCCAACAGCCGGCATACACGCAGGCACCGGAACAGAGAAATCCGCAACCGCAACGTCCGCAACAGCCGGCACCGCAGCAGGCATACACGCGGAGACCGTCACAACCGATGCCTGGACAGGCACAGCCGGCATCGCAGAGACCACAACAGGCATACACGCAGCATCCGCAACAGCCAGGAATATGGCCGTCGCAACAACAGCCGCCACAACCGCAGGCAAGACCGCAGATACAGCCGCACGCGCAATACGTACAGCGGACAGGCGGACAGCAGCCTTCCCAAACTCAATATCCGCCGCAGCCTGAAATACAGGACTGGCAGGAAGAACGGTTCATGCAGGAGGACGAACAGCAACCGTACCTCTCCGATCAGGAACACCCCGCATACAGTGAGAAGGACTACGAGGAATACATTGATTTCCCGCAGTCCATGCTGGAACCCAAGTATTCACCTTATCAGACAGTTTAAGACATGGCACTCGAAATCAAAGGAATGACACGCTCATTCAAATTCAAGAAAGGAACGGAGTATATAACCCTTCATGACCCGGATCCGAACATCTCGCCGGACATGGTCATGAGCTACTATTCGAACATGTACCCGGAACTGACGACGGCTACCGTTCACGGACCGGTCATCAGGGAGGACATGACAGAATATGAGTTCAAGACAACTATCGGAACAAAAGGATAAAGGATATGGCAAAGGACAACAGAAAAAAGAAGAAATCATGTGTACCATTGGACGGATATCAGGCGGAACAGCTCGCGAGACTTATCATTGCGGAAACAGAAAGGAAGGTGCATTACGGCACGGAAAGAAAGAAACGGATTGCGGCACCCAGCGGTGCCGTAATTCTTTTCTGAACGCTACGTTCTTGCCGATATCCCCATCGGAACTGTTCACGGACGGTACTGACGGGAAGCCGCACAATCTTATCACGCAGGAAAACTATGAGTACCTGCGTGATTCCTTTTTCAGATATGCACTCCTCATGAAGAAGGAGGCGGTACATACACCGGGACGAACGCCCGGCGAAAGCATTGCCAGACTGCACGAAGAGATGTGTAACCTTGTAGGCAATGACATGAATGTCAACATTGAGCAGGACGAAGAAAGACTCCTGTTCCGTCTCTGGAAATGTCATGAATGGGGAGAACTCACGTTGTATTACTTCCCGACGAAGTTCATGGAAAGGCTCGGACCGGAACTGAGACGCATATCCGTCACCTTCATCCACAACCTGATGCAGGCGAACGGGATAAACACCATACTGGACGAGGACGACATGGACTATGCCCTGACACTGATGTCTGAGGATGATTCGGGTGAAACGGCATCTGACCGGAAAAAGAGGCGGCGGCTCCTGCACTCCTATGAGGAAGGCAGGATACATGCCCTGTTACGCCGGGTGGAACGCAAATCCTATTACAAGAATCTGCCGAAGGCAATCGACCGATATAAGCCGAAGGACGGGTACGAACAGTCACTGCTCTCTGTCATGAAGGAGGGTCTGGAGTTCCTTACACCTGAACACGGCATCATGGAATACGGCTACGATCCCTTCTACGAGGAAGAACCGGACTTTCTGCCCATGTATCTCAGCAAGCAGATCCGGGTCATCTATGACTGCACCGACATGATAACGGAATATCTCACCGACTATTACAACTCCTACAGCCAGGAGACATATGACATCATTCCGGTCACCACCTGTGACCTGTCTCCGGAAACGGAGGAACTGTTCCGCATGGACGACTATCCGGAACGTTTCTTCAAATGGGCGGAAAAATTCATCAACATCACAGTATAAACCAATCTGAAAGCATATGATAGACAGCAACGAACTGACCAGAAAAATCAAGACGCCGCTCAACCCCAAGGCGGCACTGATTGCTTATGCCTCGGAGAATGACAGGAACTTTTTCCTTGAAATCCGTGAAATTGACGACCGGGGAAACATGACGGAAGGAAGACCGGTAACCCTGGAATTCATGAACACGCTCGTGAAGGGATACTCGGAAAGACACAGCACCACTCCATACGGGAAGATACCCGACAACTTGTTGTATTGCGACCCGCGCAAGGGCAGCGAGAGATACGTGTGGTACAACCCTCCGCACAAGAGGATGATGTTCTTCAGCCCCGCGCTCAAAATAGAAAACGCGGAATATTACCTGCCGGGAGTGATCTATGAGGCCGGAGAACACGGAATGAGAATCTATGCCTACAAGGAAAATGTTCCCGGACCGGATACCGTACTGTATGCCGCGCCATTCTTCAACGTGACAG
Organism: Bacteroides sp. ET489; assembly: GCF_030518095.1. Classification (NCBI taxonomy): domain Bacteria; kingdom Pseudomonadati; phylum Bacteroidota; class Bacteroidia; order Bacteroidales; family Bacteroidaceae; genus Bacteroides; species Bacteroides sp. ET489. The sequence continues at coordinate 72,734 of NZ_JAULLJ010000005.1, read as the reverse complement.
GTTCCAGCGTATGTCTGGGAAACGCCAGGATAGATCTGCCGAAGGACCTGACCTATGAGAAGCTGCTGCAGTACTGGGAAAGGAAATTCTGGCTGACGGAATTCTCCCACCTGGGAGGGAACGGGAACCCGACAAAATCAAACCTCGTGCTGGTGACAAAGGCGGCACGGGACAGGGACTTCAACCTCGACGAACTGAAGCAACTGAACAACATGAAACTTAAAGACATACTGAAATGAAAAGAGTACACTACATCGACAACTATCTCATAAACCCACAGCATCCGGTAACGGTAAACCTTATCGGAGCGGGAGGAACAGGCTCGCAGGTGCTTACCTGCCTGGCCAGGCTTGACACGGCACTGAGGGGACTGGGACATCCCGGACTGTTCATAACTGTGTATGATTCCGACATCGTAACGGAGGCCAATATCGGGCGGCAGCTCTTCAGCCCCTCGGACATCGGCCTGAACAAGGCACAGTGTCTTGTCACACGCATGAACAACTTCTTCGGCAACGACTGGAAGGCGGTACCGGACATCTATCCGGCAGCTCTGAAGGACGCCAGACGGGACAATCTGGCCAACATAACGATTACCTGCACGGACAACATAAAGTCCCGTCTCGATCTGTGGAACATACTGAAAGCCGTGCCGGTTTCAGAATACAGAAGCCACGAGACCCCCCTGTACTGGATGGACTTCGGCAACACGCAGGATACGGGACAGGTCATCCTCGGAACCGTACCGAAGAAAATCAAACAACCGGCATCCAAGCTGTACGAAACGGTAGAATCGCTGAAGGTGATCACACGATATGTCAAATACGCGAAAGTAAAGGAGAAAGACTCGGGACCGAGCTGCTCACTGGCGGAGGCCCTGGAAAAGCAGGACCTGTTCATCAACTCCACATTGGCACAGCTCGGCTGCAACATCCTGTGGAAAATGTTCCGCAACGGTATAATCGAGTATCACGGGCTGTACCTGAACCTCTCCACCATGAAAGTGAATCCTATCGGGGTGTGACAATATCATGCCCCGATTACATCTATTCAATCCTGTTTCCGCTATGGTCAATGTAGTACCAGTCATCACTTTCCCAATACCAGTGCTCGCCGCCGGAGCCCGCCACCTCTTTCCGTTCCCCCGAATCGGTGACTTTCGCCTTGCCACCCTCGAATGGATAGCCGAAGGCAAAACGAGGACGGATGACGGTCTTGCCTGTCTCGTCAGCGTAACCGATACGTCCTTTCCGGTCCACTATGCGGTACAGTCCTTCACTTACATAGTCGTCTCCGTTGTCATATTGAAACGCTGCATAATGTCTTACACTGCCGCAACTACACAGCAGCAATACGGCACTCAGATAAATGATAATCTTGTTCATGATGCGGGTTGTTTTTATTTGATAATCTGTTTTTGATAATGTCAAGGCAGCAGGAACTGCATGTTAAAACGGCAGAACAGCCTGTATGCCACATATCCGGCAAGCAGGGTGATACCTGTAAAAATCCAAAATATGGTTCTGCGCCTCTTCTTCTCTGAATTTTCCATCCGGTCAAACTCCGCCTTCAACCTTTCATAGCGGCTTTCCTTGTAGATTCGTCCATTTACCAGAATCAATATGACAAACGGAACAAGGATATAGCCCAATATCCCCTTTGACTTGTGGAGAATATACAGATGCCATGTAGTCTGACTGTCAAGACAGTTGAGTATGACAGCAGTGAACAACACGACATAGACATACTGCATAACTGTAACAGTCGCAAAAGTACGGTGCGGCAGGCCATGTTTGGCCAAACACCATGACCAATAGAAGATATTGTCCCAGAATGAGATTCGGGGAGGTTTGATGAAGGGCTTTTGCTTGTATGCTTCCTTCCTTTCCTGATTATATTTATGCCTTCTTTTCTCCATATTCCATTTAGTAATACCAAACAGATGTATTTCAGAAACATTCCATTCATATAGGACAAAAGTAACGAAATCGGTTGATTGTCATGCAATAATGTGGAAGAAATCAAGATAAATCTGTACTTAGAACCCCGTATCTTCAGTCCATTCCAGACTGTCCACTGGACAAAGTTCAACTTTCTTCATTTCATACCATACCGTCAGTAGTATCCTTATGCTGTCAGACGTATATCCCTTGCCCCATGTGCATTCGGCAAACTTCCGTGTGCCGTCCCTGATTTCATCAATGGTGGCATGGTTCAACAACCTTGCACGGAACCCTCCGTCCATATCCCCCTTTGTTGCCCGTACCTGCATCGCATAGACCGGTTGCCCGTATCGGGTCGTGCGTTCGTCTTGGTCGATCTGACGCTGCAAGGCTTCATTGGGTGCTTCCTGACGGGCTCCTATCTTGAAATGCAGTGAAAGATAATCCCTGTAACTTTGTGGTACTTCGACCTGCTCTTTTTCCGCAGGAACTGTATTCTCCGAGGCCATGGGAAACGCCATGTTCACAACTACCACTATTGCTACGATAACCGCCCAATAGACCGCTAACGCCCGTTTCCAGTAACGGGGACGCTTACGAAGTTCCTGACGGACTTCCTTGCATATCTTCTTATCGTCAAAAAATCCCAGAGGGATGGCGGACAGCAGCACCGCCAGGCCCACCAGACCATAGACGATAATCTTTTGCGGCACGTTTACCAGATGCACATACCCGTCTTGCCCCCTTGCTGCCAGGAATGTGCCGGCCAACAGAACATATTCCGGGATGATGCTCAGGCAATATACTCCGGCAGCTAACGCCTTGTGCTTCCTCTTATTGTTCCATTCCGTGAAATGCGCATAAGGAATTTTATGCAGCATCACCAACATGCGGAAAAATCGGCTGAATATGTTCTTTCCTTCTGTCATTTGAGTATTTCATTTATCCATTTCAGTGCGGTTACTAATAAAACCATTGCGGGAATACCCAGTAAATAGAGAGAGAAAAAGAACAGGTTACGTCGGAAAGGACTGAACTTACAGCCCGCATAATGCTGCATGACCGCTTTCCGCCGGGAAGGCGGGTATATTTTGCCGAACAAGCGGTCTGTCATGATGACAGAAACGGAAAACACGATTACAAGAATGACTCCAAACACCTCGTATGCCAAGTCATGAAGGAAAAGACCGGCTATGGCCAGAAGCGGTATGAATATAAAAAGCACGATACAGGCCCACAGCATATCACTTCCTCTGGGCTGTTTGAAATTGACCTTGTGATAATTCTCCCATGTTATTTCTCCCAACCAGAACAGATAGTCGAAGAAATAATAACGTCGCTTTCGTTCTTGCTCTGTATATCCCTGTTTCCTCATAAGGTTTTCCGTTTATCTTATTTCCTTTCGCAAAATAGCAGGTCATAACCCGTATTTCCCGATATAACAGCAAAATAAGAAAAAAAAGACCACAAAAATCATATATAGAATGGACAAAATACTCCATTTCAGCTTTTGAGGTTCATTTTCAACTTCCTCCTTTATACGCTCAAAGGCCCCGTTTTTACACATGGTACGGTTGCGAAGCCGTTCAATGGTTAACATCCCTAACATATAAAATGCGAAATACAATGGTTCGTATTCTTTTGATAATACTTTATCCACAGATTTATCGATAAGTATTAATATCCCAAAATACAAAAGCACATCAAAGGAGGCCACAAACAACATTGCAGCATAATCTTCTCCGAGTGTTTTACCCAACCCCCATCGACGAAATTTATAAAACTTAATATAAATATACTTCCATACGTTCATTTTACTAGTTTGTATGATGTTTGGTGGATAATCGACCTTTTCTGGGGAGGTTAAGTTGTATATTTTCACACTGATATTCTCTATAATCCCAATTACTCCAAAATATACCCATCATCTATCATCTGTCGTACTCTTTCAGACACATAAACATTATGACTATTGTCAATTTTTACAGCTACAAAATTTCTCTTTATCCAAAGATAAAAGGCATTTTGCCATTTTAAGAATTCATTGCTTTTAGGAACTAATGCTCCATTTACCAAATATTTTGTAATTCCAGATATACTTCCTCCTATGATCTTTTTATTTGCCACATCAATATATGCTCTATCAAAAGTCAATATATCACTAATCATAAAATTAGGCGTAAATATCTTTTCAACAGACACAGCAGATTCTATTTCTTCAATTTCTACTGTATGCTTTTCTTTGTACACAATTACTCTATTCCAATCATTCTCACTGAAGTCACTAATTTGTATGGGTCTCAAATTAAATCCTGCCAATGGCATTGCTGATATAGATATCTGCTTTTCCTTAAAATATTTGTCTAAGATAAAATAATCTTCTTTTATACAGTATAATTTAATCTTCTTCGCATTCATATTTTACTTATAATTATGCAGTTCTAAGAGCTAATGTTTGGCAGCGTTCCGCTTGTTCAGTCGGTTTGCTGTTTGTTAGTTTGAAAATTATTTGATTCTTCGAAATATCGTAATACATTCTTATACCATCTTCCACATTTATCATTTTGATAATAAGATATAGCGAGCTCTTTAGCTTTTTTCTCATTACCAGTGATATAATACATCGTAATTATTATAAGGATAGAATGATATTTATAATTCCACCAAATATAGTCTTTATTATTCTCAAAATCCATAAGTATATCCTGGATTGTTGTTCTTTCATTAAGGAAACTTAATATTTCCTTGAATGGCATATTATCAAGATTAAATACATTTAGAAGATCATCTAATGATAACAAGTCAAACGATACAGCCCCTTTTCCAGAAATAAAACCTGAATTAATATTAAGAACATTTCCAACTTTCTCAAAATCTGTTTTGGCATCTATCAGAACAGAAGCCATCTTTTCAATTTTTGGCGAATTATAGAATAAATGAAAACTTATATAGCCTATGCCATTAGTGAATCGAGGATTAACAGAGGAATTGATAAGAATCGTTTGCTTGAAATCTCCTACTTTACGATGAAAACACATCTTAGATTTGTTCCAGCTGTATCCATATTTAGACAAAGTTGAAATAACCCCTTGTTCTAATACATTTCTTATTGCTATTCGTAATTCTTCTGCTTTCATATTAAAAATCAAACTAATGTTTGGCGGCTAACCTACCTTTTCGGGGAGGTTAAGCCGCTTGTTATTCACTCATTTTATCATTTCTGGAAGTTGACCAACATTGTGTCGATTGTTCCAAACAAATCTGTAATCTTCTAATTTATATAATTCAGGACGATTAAAATTTTGCATCACATAATCTTTCCCATCTGTAGTTAATATTATACTATTTTGATAACAAAATTCGTTAAGAAAAAAAATATTTTGCTTGTCATTGTAATTCTTTAATTGCATATCAGGATAAAGGAAATAGTTATATTTATTACATCCAATTGCTCTTTTTTTATTTTCTATATGGAAGTCAAACTTATTATCATCAAACTCACAAATCCTTATTACGAAAAATTTTTTATCAATAAATTCTTTCCCATCTTTTCCAAATACTTTCAATTCAGTTGCCTCAAATCGGCCATAAAGTTGATTGCTAATCATAAAGTTTAAAAAACTTTCAGATACGATTTTTAATTTATAATTTTGAGGAAACCAATCAAATGATGGCTGCACTTTTGATTTGATATGCAAATACAAAATTTCAGGCATTTTAAATCGTGTATCATATGTTGGAAATCCATCTTTAGGTGGATAATACATTACCCAATCTCCTAAAATAGGTACTTGTTTTTTAGGACAGTACTTATCCGAAAGCCAATAATCTTCATATAAAGGAAACAACTTGGACTCTTGAGCCCGCGCTGTATAAAACCAGATAAAAAGTTCTTGCTTATTCATAATATTTACTTTAAGAGTGAATAATGTTCGGCAGCTAATCGCCATTTTGGGCGATTAAGGTGTATGTTAGCATCACTTCTAATAAAAGAATCACATATCAGCTAATTTCCACTTTACTTCAGAAGCTGATACATCATCATCAATATATGCTTGCAAATAAGCAGCTAAATCTTTATATCGACTTTCACCGTTGCAATCATATACCCATAATTCCGGTTCTTCTGTACCGTCAAACCATATTAGGCAAATCATTTCATAGCCATTATCGCTTGCTGCAAAAATGGAAATTCTGTTTGGCGCAAATAGTCCAGTAGCATGGTCTTCCCAATAATCCTTTGAAGCTTTTATGTCGCGTACAATTCCTATCAACCGTTCATCCTTTTCATCTTCATTCCATAGACTTTCCATTTCTTTTGTATCAAGCCAATCTCCATGTGTCGCATTAATCCATTTACCAAATGCCCCATACCTGATTTTCAACATAGGAGAGACATTTCTATAAACTCCTTTTTCAAGGGTAGGCACTCCCTTATGAAAGTCGATAGCTTGGCTTATTTGAACCTTACCTTCTAAATCAATGACTTCATCAAGCAATTCTTTTATTGTTTTCATTCTTTTTTATTTGATGCTAATGTTCGGCAGCTAATCGCCATTTTGGGCGATTGAGGTGTATGTTATAGTTTCATTATTTATTTGAAGAGATAACCGATTTCTTCCATTCCTTTTCTGTCTTTTTTGAAAAGACTGAAAGTGTTCTATCTTTACCATTTCCTATTAGGGCTATTCCTAACGAAAAGTATAATTTACTATCCAATGTTTTGGATGCTTTTTCAAATTTATTTAGCTTCCTAACAATTTGAGCATCATTGAGAATATCAATATCACTCCAAATGACTTGGTGACTGCCATCAGGAGTGAATGTAACTTCCTCTACTTGATTTTTCTTAAATATTACAGAAAAACTATTCCAGCCTAAATGTTGCCTTTTAAGAAAATCAACATGTTCAAATTTCGGTTTCTCTGCAAAGAGACCTTCGACTTCTTCGCGACTCATACCAAATTTGATGTCGCCTACTGATATATATGGTTCAAGTATAAATATCATATCACCTATTTTTATTACGAAACTATAATGTTTGGTGGCTAACCGACCTTATAGGGGAGGTTGAGCCGCTTGTTACCCACATAATTCATTTTTCTTTTGAGAGAATGGAAACATAGTTATTTATGTTCTTCTGTAATTCTTCCCAATGTGCTGATAGATTTGGATAAAGCCCAGTTGCACCATATCCTATCATATGGAAGAGTGCGATAAATCTATAATCATTCGCATCTTGTTTACTTTCTTCAATTTTCTTACGTTCTAACACATCTGGATAGCAAAAATGTTGATACAGTTCATTTGCAAATTTTCTGCATTCTTCTGGAGTCTCACAAATTAAATTTACTGGTTGTATATGAATATAGTCTATTTCTTTTACTCTTCTATTGGCTTCTTCGTATCTTTCTTCCTTTTGCAAGAGAAAAACTTCCAATCCCCAAATAAACAAAATGAAATCCCAGACATTAAATCCCCCTTTCCCAGGAAAAGGAACATCATGAGTATAGCGACAAACCGCAAGAGCTTCTTCAATATACCCATACACAAAAAGACGATAAGCTAAGTGGCATAGATTTTCAGCGTCTGTTCCACTATTAAATGAACATTTCTTTATTAACTTTTTGCACAAACTCATTACCTTCTTTTTGGGGCATGAGTTCATTATTGATTCAAATAATTCTTTTCCTGTTTCCATTTTCTTCATTATTTTGTGGGTAATGTTCGGCAGCTAATCGCCATTTGTGGCGATTGAGGTGCGTGTTATCAATCTTTGCCTGCGAATAAGGAATCTGGTATCCTACCAGTATATTCATTCGAGCTTGGCACTTCTTCATCTTCATATTCAGATGTTAAACTATGTACGAACCCTTTTGATAGGACCTTTTCTTCAATGAATTTCAGCACTTTGGGGGTTCCTTCATTTATGTCAGAATCGGGAACGTGTTCAAGGTCTGTATAACTATCATAGTAGTAATCTGGACTTAATAGCCAATATACCATTCGTGCAGTATGTATATCACAGCATGGATGGCTTATACACTGCATAATAGTCCAATTGCCATCATCGTAGTTATAGCTCTCCAGTAAATAATGTAATTCTTCTGAATTGTGAATTGATGTTATTTGCCTTGATATTTCATTGGCAAATTCTTCCATTCCAATTTTTCGCTGGCGTGAGTATGCCTTAAAAAATTCTTCATTTTCGCAATCTTTCATACTCTTTTCAAAGTCGGATTGATCCATTGAAAAATAGTAATCATCTCCAGCGCAAACTGCCCATTCTCTCAATGTGTCCAACTCTTGTTTCCGTTTCTCACTTAAATTTTCGTACATAGTATTATAATTTAATTTTGATTGATAATGGTATGCAGCTTGCCGCCGTTAGGTGGCACAGGTGCTTGTTAGCTGCTTGTTACACTATACTTCCTCTTTTATAATCAGTTATGGAATGCCCTAATTGAGTTATTAATTCTTGAACAGTTAATCGTTTGTCCATTATTTGTTGAAGTTCATTATTAGTTACACCAACCAACTGGACAAATTGGAGTTTTCCATTTGGGGTTGTAATTTCTCCAGCTTCATCAAGAATGGTAACGAAACCTGTTAATTCAGACAATCCTTCTGAGTCAATTCCATTCGTTTGACCAGTATAGATATATTCAAAAGGTTGGAATATAGAACCATTTGAGAACGTTTCTCCTGCCAAGGATTGTAAGATGCCACAAACACATTCTAACTCATTTTGGACATTGTTCAAAGACGATTTTTTTAATTTCAAAGTAAATTCAAAACCGTAACCGCTATATTCCTTATCTTCGGATTCTTTTTCATAAAGTTCAGACAATCCGTAAGATACAAAATGAAAGAAATCGTCACTTTCATACACATTTATATTATCTAACGGATCTCCTCCAAGTCTGTATGAAAACAATGGAGCGAAATGTAGTGGTTCCGTTTGCTTTGGATATAGTTTTAGGAATGTGTCTGTTATTGCATTCCATCCTGTCATGTTTTTTACTTCTTCCATACTATTTTTACTTTTTGTTTTGCAGCTAATGTCCGGCGGATAATCGACCGTTAGGGAGATTCATCCGCTTGTTATCGTCATAAATTGTACTTCATTAATAATGATTTAAATTCTTCATTTAACCTCTTGCCTCCAAATTGAGCAGCAACTTTTTGAATACTGTCTTTTTGCATTACAAATTCCAATTCTGTAGGCTTTAATTGAGAACAACACCAATCAAATACACGCAAATTAGGAATATCGGCAATGTTTTTTATATCAACTAAATTTTTACATTCCCAAATAAATAACCAATATAAACTATGTAAGTTCGATAAATTGGGGAATTTGCTAAACGGTTTTATGTTACAAATGATTAGTTCTTCTAAAGGAGAAAGATTAGCTATATAATCAAATGTTTGCTCTTCTTTTGTGGCAATACCATTAATACATAATCTCTTTAGATGTGCCAATTTGTTTAATGCTGTATAGTCATTGAATTTACACGCATACATCCTGATATCTTGCAATTCGGGCATATCCAAAATAAAATCCATTGAGTTGCCTTTAATATGCCACAACGATAACATGGTTGCATCTTTATACTTGTTCAATTTGATTTGAGGACAAGTAAGATATGCAACGTGAACACCATTCTGCTCAATTCTTTTTATTCCTTTCTCCATGTTCGTTTTTATTTTAATGACGATAATGTTTGACAGCGTTCCGCTTATTCAGTCGGTTTGCTGTTTGTTAGCTGCTGTGGTTTTAATTCTTAATTCCAAAATTTTTTGAGCCGCCTGATTTTTGATTCTGCGACGCAAATTATCCAATCTACGCTGTCCGATACGTCTGTCAGCCGCACGAAGGATATTTGCCAAACCCCAATAGTCATTTTCAAAATGCTTTGTCACAATTTCCGAAACGGGTGTATCTATATATTCCCGTATTAAATCGGATATATCTGACACGTCATTTTTATATGGGTAATTTTTTGTTATCCCATGTGGCTTGAAGTTGCGTATTCTACCATCAGGCGTGACAAACTGTTTGGGGTAATCAAAAATTATCTCTTTACCCAGCGTAATCCAATAACGGGGCAAATCTGTATTACCATATCGGCTTCTCATTGGATAAGCGACACAGTGAATCTGAAAATCAATCGTTGGATCAATTATCAGATATAGTTCCTTTTGCAATTTACTCCATTTCTTCATTTGTTCTTTCTTCAGCAGCTAATGTCCGGCGAATAATCGACCTTTCGGGAGATTCATCCGCTTGTTAATCGCATTTCAACTCTCCCATGTAACATAATTGATTTTGCCCGTTTTGTCAGTGTTGATAACCACCACCATATCGGCAATCTCACGTCCTATGGTATAATCCCATACGGCATAGTTTTCGTTGCCGGGATAGAAACCAATACGCTTCAATTTTAAGGCAGTCAATAATCTTTCTTCTTTGGATTTAGAGGCATCCGTACCTACTAAAACCTTATCAATTATAGAAGTGTCCAATTCTTCAAGATGAAAATCAACATATTCCTTTACATCGCCTCCATCTTCGTAATCGGCACGAATGGCTGCTTCCACATCGGCTTTATGTTGTTCCAAGTCCTTGATATAGTTTTCATATTCTGCAACCCAGTCATATTCCGGCACACCATCATAGAAATTCAGGTCTAATTCTATTTGGTGATTGTCGATTGTAACCGAACCTTCGGTTGTTTCTTGAGGAGAGTTAATTTCCACTTCTCCAAAGTAAGTAATGTCCTTTTTCATATTTCGTTCTTTTTCTTTTAAGCGATTAATGGGTTGGAAAGGAACGCCGTTTAGGAGTTAGCTTTCCTTGTTATCAATTTTATATTCTTCATATTCAAGAAACGCAGTATCAACATCTCCTTCTAACAGGTAGTAGAAACAATCTTGTATTATATCAATCCATTCAATAATTTGCTTTTGCTGTTCTTGTGAGACAAAATTAGCCCCGACAATCCATCTCCTGCCTAAATGTATAATGCTATACACATCACTTATTAGGGTTTGATTGATTGTCGGCTTCATAAAATCATCCGCAAGAACTTTAAGACATTCCATTATCTCCATAAAATTACACTCATATAGTTTTCCTCGAAATGGACGAAGTAAGCCAAGAAAGCCATTTTCCCATTTCTCATTTTCTATATCATTGTTTCTACAAGAATGAAAACTTAATAAAATATATGCTTCTTCTTTTGTCATTGCGTTTCTTGTTTAATTGTTGATAATGGGATTCAGCTAACTGCATTTAGCAGTTAAGTTGATTGTTACCAACATTTATTTTTTCAATTCTCCCAATAAGCATATATTGGCTATGTGATATTAAATATTCTTCATTTTTTTCTTCGTATTCATTTTCTAAACATAAAGCACCACCTACAATAACATCACCATTAGTTTCTAAATTAAAATACTCTTTTTCATATCTGGGCTTCAAAATTAGAACACAGCTTTTTTGTCCATTAAAATCTAAAAAGCTGTCAGATTTGAAAAGAAGAAACGTAGGAGAAAGTTGCTTTACCACTATACCATAAAGAATATTACTACCATTATGATTGAAATCCCACGGTTCATCTACTGTTAGTTTGTACTTGACCATATTTATTGATTTTCTTAAGTTGGTAATGGGATGCAGATAGCAACTTTAACAAGTTGCTTATCTGCGTGTTATCCGCATTTACATTTAATCAAAAATTGAATCTAAAAGACTATTCAATTCATCGTCTGTAAGATTGAAATTTTCTTGTTCAATTTTCATACTCTCATATATTTCAGCCATTGTCTCGCCTTCGGTAGAGAAAAACTGGTCGGCTGATTTTATACCGTACTCGTCAACAAGCATTTTCCTAAATACTTGTTTAGCTTTTTCGATTTTCTTTTCTTTTTCCATATCTATTTTCTTTATTTATTGCGGATAATGTCCGGCGAATAATCGACCTTTCGGGAGATTCATCCGCTTGTTAATCGCATTTCAACTCTCCCATGTAACATAATTGATTTTGCCCGTTTTGTCAGTGTTGATAACCACCACCATATCGGCAATCTCACGTCCTATGGTATAATCCCATACGGCATAGTTTTCGTTGCCGGGATAGAAACCAATACGCTTCAATTTTAAGGCAGTCAATAATCTTTCTTCTTTGGATTTAGAGGCATCCGTACCTACTAAAACCTTATCAATTATAGAAGTGTCCAATTCTTCAAGATGAAAATCAACATATTCCTTTACATCGCCTCCATCTTCGTAATCGGCACGAATGGCTGCTTCCACATCGGCTTTATGTTGTTCCAAGTCCTTGATATAGTTTTCATATTCTGCAACCCAGTCATATTCCGGCACACCATCATAGAAATTCAGGTCTAATTCTATTTGGTGATTGTCGATTGTAACCGAACCTTCGGTTGTTTCTTGAGGAGAGTTAATTTCCACTTCTCCAAAGTAAGTAATGTCCTTTTTCATATTTCGTTCTTTTTCTTTTAAGCGATTAATGTTATGCTATCAGCCGATTTGGCTGTTATTTTTTCTAAGTATCATATCTATTCCTCTTCTGTCAACAGGTCATCCAACGGGCTTTTGATATTGCTTTTGAATGTATCAGCTATATGTACATATCTTTCCGTTGTCTTAATGTTGTTATGTCCCATAAGCTCTTTTACAATCTTAATGTCAGTGCCTTGCTCCAGTAGATGCGTGGCAAAGGAATGACGTAACAGGTGAGGATAAATACGTTTCATTATACCGGCTTCAAGTGCGGCAGCCTTCAAACGTTTCGATATGATGCTTTCCGTGAAAGGCTCTCCCGGCCTGCGTTCAAAGAACCACACTTTCGGCCTGTACAGACGATTATATTCTGCCAACTTCTTCATCAATGGTTTGGACAGCAGGGTATAGCGGTCTTTCCTGCCTTTTCCCTGTCGCACCCGGATCATAAAACGTGACTCACTGATGTCTCCGGGTTTCAAATTCAAAAGTTCACTGATTCTCAACCCGGCGGAATAAAGTATGGAAAACACACAAAAGAAGCGCAGGTCTTTCGCTGTCACATCAAGTATCTTTTTTATCTCTTCCTTGCTTAACACGTCGGGCAGTGTCTTTTCCCGTTTTGCACGGTTCACCTTGTAGCATCGGCGTTCCTGTCCGAGTACCTTCTCATAATAAAACTTGATGGCATTGATTCTCTGGTTCTGCTGGCAAGAGGATATGTTTTTCTCGTGAATAAGGTAAAGCAGATAGTCATTTATCTCACCGGAAGTAATCGTCCCGATGTCACGACCTTTGAAATGTTGCTGGAAATCCCGGAAATAGGATGTATAAACCCTGACAGTATGTCCGCTGTACCGTACCTGCTCCAGTTTCTCCTGATAACCTTCCGGAAGAGGCGGACGGCTGTCTTCCTGTTTCCTGGGCCCCAGCTCCCTGATGGAGGAATAGTCGATAAAAGCCATCTTTACATAACGGTCAAAGAACTCCGCAAGCACAAAGTGCTCTTCCGGCAAATAGGCTTTGCCGCCCACAAGTTGAATGCCTTCCTCTTTAGACAAAGGTATCCGCAGGCTGTCATCATCAAAGGCTGCCTCTATGAACTTCCGGCCATACCTGACGGTCGGCGTAAGTTTGATTCTGGGCTTGTTCTGGTATATGTCCATATCAATTCTTTTTTAATTACTGTTTTGGACAATGTTTCCTCTATTAAATAGAGTTACGCAAGATAGGTATTTTTCCCTGATTTTTTGGTACTTTTGTCTGTTAATAAACGATAAACGCAACTCTCGCCTGGGACTTTACAGGCAAAGATGCGCCTCCGTTCAATAGACGTGCACATACTGTACTTTCCCGTCAAGCAGTTCCACACAGCGGTCGTCGGAAAAGCGCAAAGTCTCCAGAGTCCTGCCTTCCTTTTTGACTTCCGATTTGTGGTATGGCTCACCCCATGCGGAGATGACCATTTCCCTCGTCATGCCGGTATCGACCTTGCGGAAGGCAATCAGCTTCCCGTATTTCTTGCCGTACCGTTTTTCCAGTTGAGCAATACGTGCCGTGCTTACAAACTCGTACACTTCATCACCGCCTATAGGAAATGCTTCCACTCGTACACCGTCAGCACCCTCCATCAGCAGAAACGCCCCGTCACTGTTCATCTTCAGGCCGACGTCCACACAACGATACTCCGCACCTTCAGCCGGGGTGATGACCTGGCCGTCCTCGGTCTCCACGGCCTTGGCAAGCGACAGGAATGTCTGCCCGACAAAGCGTTTCAGTTTCTCATAATACCCTAAACAGGTCATGCTCAGCGGATACCTGAACGGGTTATAATACATTTCTTCTCCGCTTTCTTTCTCACGAAGCAGCAGGCAGCATCCTGCCGACAGGTAGTCTGTCTTGGTCCAGACCTTCACCACCTCGTAATATTTTCCGACCACCTCTTTAGCGGGGGTCGAACTGATATTGACCGCCTTGTACACCGTCCGGTCATCCCCGGCAAGGAAGTTGGACGTGTAGAAGGCATCCCAGTAGCCGTCCCCGTCATTTCTCGCCCCGTGCATGTACAGGGTCTGTCCCGGAAGGGAAGCGAAACTCCGCTTCTCCACGTTCGTCAGGCTGTCATAGGGAAGGGCATTTGTCACCGTGTACTCTTTCAGTTCATCGCTCTTGGGAACGATGTTAAGCTGTGCCTGGGCATACATCGCCGTACACAGGAAGAAGGTCATAATTGGAATTGTTTTCATACTCAATCTCTTTTTTATGTTTACAGGTTTCATCTGAGGAAAGAATGTTCAGCTACTTGCCGGAAATAGAGAACAGAAACAAAGCCAGTCCTATCCCGACGGCAAGGATCACCCCCAGCCAAAAACGGAAAGCCTTTGGTCCGAGTGTTTCCAGCCAGAAACTCCCGCCCCAGCTGCCCGGACGTGTATAGGTCCACTTCCATCCGCAAATTATACCCAAAAGCCACAGCAGCAGTATTGCCGCCACTATCAGATAACCGTACCTCGGGCTTGTCTGAAGCAACTGCGGGAAACCGGTTATGAATTCTTTGACCTTTTCAAACCATTCCATAATAATACTTTTAAGAAAACAACGGCATCTGCCGTTTGCAAATTTAACGAAAAGTGCACAGAATCAAAAAGTTTCGGTAACCATTATTTGCTCTGTCATACAGGAAATTTTATTTTTGCACAGAAACTTACGAATCATGGAATACATACTTATAGAATCTCTTAAACACGACTCATTCCGGACACAATGGGAGGAATGGGTACTCAAAGTTGCCGAAGCTGTCCGGCAGACAGATATCCGTATTCCACGGACTTGGACCATCCTGAAACCTTTGTCCGAGAACATACAGGCCATGATATGGCTGACAGAAAAACTGAGAAAACTACAATCGGCCCCTTCATTTGAAAACAAGACTGAAACCGCGCTATACATACTGGCAAGTTTCTGTCGGAACAACAGAGTGCTCGGCTACGTAATCGATACCTACATGTACCAATACAAAAACCGTAATGCCCACGGCCTGTTGGTTTGTGCTAAAATTCTTCATGCAATAAGCCCGGAAGAAGAATATCCGCACCTGAACTTCCTGTATAACCTTATGGCCGGAAATGTCATCAGCGAATTCAAACGGCACATGAAAACAAACGATTCTTTCATGACCGAATCCGATTTCCGTCTTGCAGAAAAATATATCCCGGATTTCAAGGGAGCAGGTTTCAGAGAAACAGTCCTTTTGCGGGTTACAGCAAATATGACCGGAGAGGAGCTCGCGAAAAAATGCCACATGTCGAATACCGTATTCCGGGAACGGTTCAAGCGTGAATTCGGCATGAACGTATCACAATGGCTGCGTGAAAGGAAGAAAAAGAGAATAGCAGGAATGCTGAAAAATCCGGCGATACCGTTATATCGGGTAGCGGAAAACAACGGCTTCAAGTCAGAGTCAACCTTCTCCGACTATTGCAAACGGAATTTTAACAAAACTCCCTTGCAGTTAAGAAAAGAACTGCTTGCCGACACAGTCCGATAAAAATCAGAAAAAATCCGTTAGTAATCAGAACATCACTTCATCGTCACCTCCGTAACTTTGTAAAAATCACGATACAAGGTTATGGAAACGAAAAAAGAAAATCCAATAAAACCTTCGGGTTCCCTGCTAATAAAAATATTTGCCGGTTACACTATCCTGACACTGCTGGTTATAGGAATCATCGCTGCTTTATGGCATGAAAAAAAGGTTTTTGCGGAAGCAGAAGCGGAAGAGAACGCAATGCTTGCACAACGGGAACTGACCAGCAGGACATTCAAAGCGCTTGTTTCACTCTTTCTGGACAACGAATCGGCATATCTGCGTGACATATCGGACCAAAAAGAGTACAATGAAAAAGAGAACAGGGTCTTCTTCATGCTTGATGAACTGAGAAAAGTATATACCGACTCCCTTCAGCAGGCACGCATTGATACAGTCGAGTTCCTGCTCAATCAAAAGCATGACCATATCCGTTCTTTGAAGAATATCCCTTCCGTACTCACACAGATGGATAGTATCCTCTCAAGTCAGCTTCCGGTACTGGAAAGAAAAATGACTTCTTCCGCTACAATATTACATACGGAACCGCCGAAACCTGAAAAGAAAAATTTTCTGAGCCGCCTTTTTCCCCGGAAAAGGAAACAGAAGGAAACAGAAACATCAGTACAGCAAAAAACCGGACAAACCGATAACGCCCATAACATCCGAAAGTTCGGGGATGAAATGTACGAGGTACTGGAAAGGCAAAATCGGCTTTTTGAATCACTCGCGGACTCTCTTGAGCATAAGAACCATATTCTCAACCGGAACATCTCCAGACTGATCAATGAATTAGAAAAAGACGCCCTGGAGCGTACTGCAGAACGGCATCAAAGGGTTTCTGAACTTAGGGAAGAAGCATTCGACACAATATGTATCATATCATCAGCAGCCTTATTATGTGCCTTGTTCCTATCCATATTCATAACAAGGGATATACACAGAAAACACCGCAAGAGAAAAGAACTTGAGGACTCAGACCTGCATAACCGTAAAATGCTGGAGATACGCAAAAAGATTATCATCACGCTCTCTCATGACATTCGGGGCCCCCTAAATGCCATCCGGGGAAGTGCAGAGCTGGCAATGGATACCAAAGACAGAAAACGGCGAAATTCCTATCTGAACAACATCCTGAGCTCTACTGGACATATCATGCGGCTGGTAAACAGCCTTCTGGACCTGTCACGCCTGAATGAGGCCAAGGAAACTCTAAATGAAATTCCATTCCGCTTGAATACCTTCCTTTCAGACATCGAAAAAGAATATGGACGCATCGCCAATGACAAGGGAATAATGCTATCCGGAGACTTTATCGGAACCGACATTACCGTTACCGGCGATGCGGACCGCATAGAGCAGATAATCGGCAACCTGCTGTCCAATGCCATAAAATTTACAGAATCCGGTTCTATTGGATTCTTTGCCATATTCAGAAACGATATTCTGACAATAACAGTCAGGGATACAGGTATCGGCATGAGCGAAGAAACCTTAAAACGCATATTTTCTCCATTTGAAAGGGCAGCAGTAGAGATTTGTCCTGAAGGTTTCGGACTTGGCCTCTCCATTACAAAAGGACTCGTAACCTTACTGAAAGGAAATATCTCCGTGGAAAGCAAAATCGGAGAAGGCAGTACATTCAAGGTGAGCATTCCGCTGAAAGAAACATCAGAAACAATTGAGGAAAAATGCACAACGCTTCCAAATCCGGCAAAAAGACTTCCACACCGTATCATAGTCGTGGAAGACGATCCTGTCCAGATGGAAATAACACGCGACATCCTGGAAAGGAATGGAGTCAGTTGTCATGCCTGCCAAAATGTAAAAGAAGTGGTCTGTCTTTTGAGAAAAGAGGATTATGATCTGATACTTACAGATATACAAATGCCGGGAACCAACGGCTTCAGTCTGCTCAATCTGCTGCGCAACTCCAATATTGGCAGTTCACGAAGCATTCCGATAGCTGCCATGACTGCAAGAGGAGATGAAGAGAAGGAGAATTTCATCAAGGCTGGTTTCACCGGATGTATCCATAAGCCTTTTTCAAGCCCGGAACTGCTTCTGTTCCTGTCCTCTATTATGGAAAAGATGAACAAGCCTGAATCACAATCAATAGATTTCAGGTCGCTCATATCGGATTCCGGAAACAAACGCAAGGTATTGACAATGCTTGTAAAAGAATCCGAAGCGAACAAGGAAGAACTTGTGGAAGCAATAAGAAATAAGGATAGAATGCGGATAAAGGAGATAATACACCGGATGTTTCCCATGTGGGAAATGCTCGGAATTGCAGAAGAATTGCAAGAATACAGAAACCTTGTCCACGATGACAGCTCCGGAGATCAGGTCATGAAAGAATGGACCTTGAAAATAACAGCCAGCCTTGACAGACTTGTCTCGGCAGCAGAAAATGAGATATACAGTTTAATCAGACAGGAAAATGAAAAGGAAAATACTGATAGTTGAAGATAACGTAGCCTTGTCCCAACTGCAAAGGGACTGGCTTGAACGTTGCGGCTATGCTGTCACAACCGCCATGGATGAACCTGCGGCAAAAAGAGTACTGAAAGCCGAAAATATTGCCCTGATTCTTTCAGATGTAAGACTGCCTCAAGGAAATGGCATAGAACTGCTTGAATGGATAAACCGGGAACACATTCATATTCCATTTGTGGTGATGACCGAATACGCTTCCTATCCTGACGCGGTGCGTGCGATCAAACTCGGAGCAAAGGACTATCTGGTCAAACCGGTTCACAGGGAACAACTCCTTGAACTTGTGGATACATTCCTCAAGCACATGTCCGCTGTCTGGAACGGTGAAAAGCATCTGTTCAAAAGGACAAGCGCACAAGCCGTAAAATGTGAAAAACAGGCAAAACTGGTCGCTCCATCCGATATGTCGGTACTGATATTGGGGGAAAACGGCACCGGTAAGGAATCGGTTGCGAGGATGATACATAACTACAGCGACAGGCATGAAGCTCCGTTTGTCGCGGTAAACTGCGGAGCCATTCCCGGGGAACTCGCGGCTTCACTTCTGTTCGGCCATGCAAAAGGGGCATTCACCGGAGCTGATACAGCCAGACAGGGATATTTCGACCTTGCAAAAGGAGGGACACTGTTCCTGGATGAAATAGGGACGCTGCCTTATTCCGTACAGTCTGTCCTTTTAAGAGTCTTGCAGGAAAACACGTACATACCTGTAGGGGACAGCAAGGAAAGACATGCGGATGTAAGAATAGTTGCGGCCACGAACGAGGATATTCCCAAAGCCATAGCGGAAAGACGCTTCCGTGAAGACCTTTATCACAGACTGGGAGAATTTGAGATAACGCAACCTCCATTACGCCAGTGTCCCGAAGACATTCTGCCACTCGCGGAATTTTTCAGGAAAGAATCTTCCACCAAACTGAGAAGGGATACTGAAGGATTTTCCATAGAAGCCCAGCAGCTTATCCTTTCCTACGAATGGCCGGGGAACATCAGGGAGTTGCAGAACAAGATAAAAAGGGCCGTGCTGCTGACAGAAAAACCGGTCATCGAACCGGAGTGCATGGATATCAGCATCAATACGAATACCGTATCTGCAAATTCTGTCTATTATGATGGCATGACAGAAGAAAAACTGTCCATCATCAAGGCTCTCAAAGCCACAGGCGGCCACCGGAAAAAAACGGCAGAACTGCTCGGCATCAATCTTGCTACATTGTACCGTAAGATGAACAAATATGGGCTGAAATGAATATTTTTTGCAGTGAATTGCCTGTAATTCCGGCAAAATGACTAATTTTGTAACAGACTGGTCTATTGGCCATGTCTGTATTTTGAAATAAAATATGACGACGCCGCAAAGCGGCTGTCGCCTATTATACATAAGTCGCAAGACGTCTCGGACGGGAATCTGACAAATTCGAAAATACAGAGACTTTTGCGTGCAGCTTATGCTATGCCTAAAAATAGCGTGAGCTCATGCAAGTTTCTGTATTGGGCTTTGTCAGAGCCTCCGTCCGAAACAGCGTGAGTTTCACGCTTTTATTTATAACAGATAGAGGTATGGCAAAAGTTCAGATCGTATTCGCAATGACCATTGACGGTTACTTCCCGGATGATGACAGGCTGATGGAATGGATAAGAGAAGACAGGAATGGATTCCTTCTCTGGAAACAGCACGGCACATTTTCCATAGCTCCTGACTACCCGATGGTCGATCTTATCTGTTTCAAGGATACCACTTCCTCTGATTCCATATTCCAGGCAATAATATCCGAACGTGAAGATACGGAAATATTACGCAGACTGTCTGTATATCACCTTCCCGACGAAATTGTCATCTACATGCTGCCTGTAATTTCCGGCCATGGAATACGAATATCTGATTTTCTTGATTCCTGCTCCTGGAATCTGCACTCCTCAAAAAGTTTCCGTAACGGTATTTGCCGCCTGATATATCGCAAAACATTGCAATAGCTTCTCGCAACTGCAATGTTTCTGCAACGTTACCCAAACATGTCTTTTTGAATTTCTATTTTTTATCTCACTGTAATCCAGTGGGATATATTTTTATGTGGGTGTGTATTGCTGCATTGGTCCATGTTTTGGCCTATATCATAATGAAACCTGTTGCGCAACACGGTGTAAAAAATGGAATTATTACACTAAAAACAGAATTCATTATGATACAGATAGACAGGGAGACATTCCAGATGATGCTCCATCAGATAATGGAACGGTTTGACAGGATAGATGACAGACTGAACCGCATGAACAGGCAGACGGCCGCCCTTGAAGGTGACAAGCTGCTTGACAACCAGGATATGTGCGAACTCCTTGGTGTTACCAAGCGTACCCTTGCACGCTACCGCCAGAAGAAGCTCGTCACATACTACATGATTGACGGACGTACCTATTACAAAGCTTCGGAAGTCCAGGACTTCCTGAACAAAAAGGGAAAGGTACTGCCTGCGAAAATAAAAAAGGAACTCGGTCTTCAATCCTAATAAAATGACGGTATGGAAATTATATGTATGGAAAAACAGACCTTTGACGAATTGGTTGTCCGCCTCAGCCTGATTGAGAAAAAAGTCATCGGTCTATGTAGTCAGACCAAAGACGCGGGACTGAAAAAATGGATGGACAATCAGGAGGTATGCGGGGTTCTCCGAATATCCAAGAAAACACTTCAGGTATATCGCGAGAAAGGACTGTTGCCTTTCACCCGGATCAAGAACAAGTTCTTCTACAAACCGGAAGATGTACAAAGCCTGTTGGAATCAAGTTATCACCCACAAAAAAGAAAGCCATGAGTTACGATCTTATAAACAGAAAAGACCAGCGGATTGATACTATTTTCAAAGGGCTGGAAAACATGGAGCGCATGATAGACGCAATACGGACGGCTCCAAGGCCCGCATTTCACGGTGATTATTTCCTCACGGACGAGGAACTTTCAAAGCTGTTGAAAGTAAGCCGGCGTACCTTGCAGGAATACCGGACCCTCGGTGTGATACCTTACTATCTTGTGCAGGGAAAAGCCCTATACAAAGAGTCAGACATACAAAAAGTTCTTGATGACGCTTATAAAAGATGCAGGGAAGAACAGCGATGGGTATGAAGCAAAAAGTAAAAGAAACGGCCTCTTTACAAGGTCGTTTCTTTGTTGTCGGACAATTGGTATCCGAATCTCCTTCTTCGTTTCCTGACAATAACATCTTCTTCATACAGACCAGGAATCCGATCCATTCCGGCTGCTTTCAGCCGTTTCATGTCCTCGTCCACTTTCCTGTCAGTCACTTTGGCGTAAAGCTGCGTGGTCTCAATACGCATATGCCCCATCATTTTGCCGACTGTCTCGATTGGAACACCCAATGAAAGGGTTATATGGGTTCCGAAATTGTGTCGTGCCTTATGAAATGTAAGTTCAAATCCGTAAACTTCACCCAACTGGTGGGCGAGCATAATGAAATACGTACGACTATACAGATTGAAGACCTTGTCATCCTTTCTCTGTTCCCGATATTTCTCTATTATCTTCAACGGAATATCCAGCAATCGGACAGAAGACAGTGTTCCTGTTTTCTGGCGATGGATATGGATCCACCATGAACCGTCTTCAGATTGGGTAATATCATTTACCCTCAATTTTTTCAAATCCGTATAGGCAAGTCCGGTAAAAGTGGAGAAGATGAACATATCCCTTACAAACTGAAGCTGTGGCTTCTCGACAGGTGTTGTAAGCAGTGTCTTCAGATCTTCCAGCTTTAGATGACGACTTTTCCGTTTGGGCAGTTCAGGATGAAGGCGACAATACGGATCACGGCGGATTGTTCCCTGGCTGACAGCCCGCATGGTCATCTTCTTCAGCCTGTAAAGATGTTCATGCACGCTCTTCGGGCTTAAATTCCTGTCCGTCCTGAGAAAAAGTTCAAAGTCATCGTAGAACACACGGTCAAGACTACGTAGCAGTACATCCTCTACGCCGCGTTTTTCCTGCACGAAAGCCGAAAGGTGCTTATATGAACGTAAGTAGGAATCATAACTCTCCTTTATACGATCCACACCGATACGTTTCTTAAACTCCTCGTTATGCTCTCTGAAAAGAGCCAGCAGAGTTAGCGGTTTCTGACCGACTCCCATCACGGCATTCTTTACCTGCTCTGCCGTAATAAATCCCAGACTGTTCTTAATCCGCCTGTAATGCTCCTTGATTTCTTTGGTCAGATCATCAATAGCCCGGTTGACGGTAATGGCATTCTCACTGCGGCCGTCAGCCCGTCCTTTTTCAGGATTCCAGATGGCCGGATTGACGGATACTTTCGTTCCTATCTGTTCCCATTTGGCATCTATGCTTATCTTGCACAGCAACTGGCACGTTCCATCCTTACGGACTTTGGTGCGGTTTATATAAAACAGTATCGCAAATGTACTGCGACGTTTGATTTCCATATTGTCAGTATTTCTTTTCATAATCCTATTTTTTGCCATTGTCAAATAACTACAGAAAACCGCTCAGCAATTATTTTATCCAATGCTTTCGTATCTGTATCTATCTTATTGTCTGTCACCTTTGCGTAATGCTGTGTGGTCTCAATACGACTGTGCCCCAACATCTTGCTGACCGTTTCAAGCGGTACGCCATGGGAAAGTGTAATTTCTGTCGCATAGGTATGACGGGCTGCATGGAAGACCAGCTTACGTCCTATACCGCAAATTTCGGCGATGCGTTTCAGATAACGATTCAATGAACTGTTGGAATACATGGGGAGAAGCTTTCCTTCAGGAGCCATATCGCGGTATTTTTCAATAATATGGAACGGCAGTTCCATAAGCGGTATTTCAAAATCTACACCGGTTTTCTTGCGAGAACTCCTGATCCACCAGGTACCATCTTCCGCGAGAGAAAGGTTTTCATTTGTCAGCAGACACATGTCGCTATAGGGAATACCCGTATAACAGGAAAACAGGAACATATCTCTCACATGATAAAGAATCTGATCATGGAGAGGTGTTGTCATAATCCTATTCAATTCTTCGGAGGTGAGATATTTCTGTTCCGGTTTCGGATGTACCGGTTCATATCCGACAAACGGGAATACTGTTATTATACCGTCAGCAATAGCTTCTCCGACAATTGTTTTCAGTTGGACGGTAAGATTGACTATTGTGCCTGAAGCCAGACAACATTCCGTACGTAGATACAAGTCATATTTTTCAATGAAGGAACGGTCCAATGCGGCAAAAGGGATATCTGACAGCTTATATTGCATCTGTAAAAAACGTACCAGATGATTGTAGGAATTGCGGTAAGCCCTCAATGTCTTTTCCGTACGATTGATCCCAACGCGTTTCTCGAAATTTCTAATGAAAAGTCTGAAATAGCTTAATAGGGTTTCTTGTTCCGAAGCCATCCCCAAAAGTTGATGCTTTACATCCTCTGCTGTTACATCCTCACGGATTGCAGATTGTTCCGCATAGATGCCGAGCGCGGCAGCACGTATTTCATCCAGTCTGTTGTTTATGTCTCTTGCCGCAACACTTTTTCCACACGCCCGTCCGGATGACCACAATGACTGTGGCACACGAAACTTGACACTGAATGCTGTTTCAGAGTGCTTGCCGACAATAAGCCGTGCCATCACGGGACAGTTTCCCCTGGCATCCGCCTCGCTCTTTTTAAGGTAGAACGAAACCTTTACATCTGTCTGATTCATAATCTGTTCCATTGTTTGCAAAATTAACAGAGACAGAGTTAATCATCGGCATGTAAAATATCGTCAGACATCGACAAAGCTATCACCATTGACTTCCGGAACCTATATTTTTCATATCTCAAAAAAAATAAGTACCTTCGCTAAGCCAAAATGATGAAACTGCGTTCTTTACGGTCGGAGCAGAAAGGATTTTCAAACAACTCCATACAACTGGAATGGGCAACGGATAGGTAGCAATTTTTTCGCTTAACTATTCAAAAAACGGCTTCAAAGCACACATTTACAAATGCGGAATAATGCTGCGTATCTCCCTGAAAGCCCAATAGTTTACATTATTCTTCCTAAATCCATCCGAAATCGGGCGAGTTTCACTATATTTGTTGCAAATCAACTTATAAAAAATAGAAACACCATGTTTGCTAAAGAAACTTATGTACAGCGCAGAGCCCAGCTGAAAAAAAATATGGGTTCGGGGGTGTTATTGTTTTTGGGTAACGACGAGCAAGGCCTGAATTACGAGGACAATACTTTCCGTTACCGTCAGGATTCCACCTTTCTCTATTACTTTGGCTTGTCGTTTGCAGGTCTTTCTGCCATTATCGATGTAGATGAAGACAAGGAAATTATATTTGGAGACGAACTGACCATTGACCACATTGTCTGGATGGGTACACAACCGACACTGCACGAGAAAGCTGCAGCAGTTGGAATTACCGAAACTCGTCCGTATGCCGAGATAGCCGGTTATTTGCAGAAGGCCGTAGCGCAGGGACGTACGGTTCATTATCTGCCGCCTTACCGTGCCGAGCATAAGCTGAAACTGATGGACTGGCTGGGAATAGCACCTGCCTGTCAGGAAGGGTCCGTTCCTTTTATCCGGGCCGTAGTGTCACAGCGTAATTATAAGTCGGCCGAAGAAATTGCCGAAATAGAAAAAGCCTGCAACGTGACAGCCGATATGCATATTACGGCCATGAAGGTGCTTCGTCCGGACATGTACGAATACGAGGTCGTAGCTGAAATGAATCACGTAGCCCAGCGCAACAATTGCGACCTTTCGTTTGCTACCATTGCTACCATCAACGGACAGACCCTGCACAACCATTATTATGGCAATAAGGTAAAACCAGGAGACTTGTTCCTGATTGATGCAGGTGCTGAACTTCCTTCAGGCTATTGCGGTGATATGTCGTCTACCATTCCTGTCGACAAGACCTTCACACCACGCCAACGTGCTGTTTACGAGATACAGAATGCCATGCATCTGGAGTCGGTTAAGGCACTTCGTCCGGGCATCCCTTATATGGAAGTGTACGACCTTTCTGCCCGTGTTATGGTCGAGGGTCTGAAAGACCTGGAACTGATGAAAGGCAATGCCGAAGATGCCGTACGCGAGGGAGCACATGCTTTGTTCTATCCTCACGGATTGGGACACATGATGGGCCTTGATGTACATGATATGGAAAACCTTGGTGAACAGTGGGTAGGCTATAACGGACAGCCCAAGAGTACCCAGTTTGGCCGCAAGAGCCAGCGCTTGGCCATTCCGTTGGAACCGGGCTTCGTACATACGGTAGAGCCGGGCATTTATTTCATTCCCGAACTGATAGACCTGTGGAAAGCAGAGAAGAAGTTTGCCGATTTCATTAATTACGATAAGGTAGAGGAATACCGTCATTTCGGAGGTATCCGCAACGAAGAAGATTACCTTATTACCGAGACGGGCGCACGCCGTTTGGGTAAGAAGATTCCGTTGACTCCTGATGAAGTAGAAGCATTGCGCTGATTACGTTAATCAAGAGCTATTAAAAAAAGAACTGCGGGTAACATGAAGCAGAATGGCATAAGCCGTATCGTCTTCTGTTACCCGCAGTCGTTTTTTCAGTTTGTCAGGCATGTAGTTCCAAAATGAATCGTGCCCCCTTTGTATAACTTTCGTCCAGTGTCAGCGAACCGTTCATTCGGGTTGCTATCAGTGCACAGATGGGCAATCCCAGTCCGTCGCCTTTAGTCAAGTCTTTTACCTCGGCAAACGGTTTGAAGATATTAGCCCGTTTTTCTTCGGCAATGCCACATCCCGTATCGCTTACGATAAACTGGTGAGTGTGTGCGCCACGTTTCTTGAGATCCAGCCATATTTTACCGCCGGCCGGCGTGTATTCGGCAGCGTTCTGTAGCAGATGTAGCAGGATATGCTCCAACTGTTCCGGATTGATTTTTACGGTCAGCTTGGGAGCATTGACAGCCAGGGTTACATCGGATTTTGTTTTGTCTTTGATCTTCTCCATTACGCTTTCACAGAAGGTTGATATGTTCTTTTCCTCCATCTCGTAAGGTTCGTCCAGGCTGTTTTCCAGTTCCGACAGTTCCTGTATGTGGGCGTTGAATGCATGCAGTGCTTTCACTCCGGGCAGTTTGGCATCCAGTGTATCCAATGTCGGCTCCATTTGGGCAGAAATGTTTTGTATGAACTTTGTTTTCAGCTCATTGTGCTCGTTGGCAATGCTGATGGCTTTCTTCTGCTTACGCGTCAGCATGATGAAGCGCAACAGGACGATTGCTCCGAATACCAACACTGCTGCCAGTATCGCAGCCAATACGCATAGTCCGATGATAATATACTGTTTGGCACTTAACGAGTCATCTTTTTCCTGAATGGTGTTCAGGCTTTCATCGTATTTGCGTTTCAGGGCGTTCAGCTCGTCTTGAGCGTTCAAGGCTTTTACAGAGTCGTTCCATACGATGTATTGGTCGTATGTGCGTGCCACCAGTGCCGAGTTGTTGGCTTTGCGGGCAATGTCGATCAGGGTCTTGTAGCAGTCGTTTACTTTGGCATAATTCTTTTGGACTTTGTATTTTCCTATCAGCCGGCTGATGGCTTCATCGCCTTGGGCATTCATGCCGAAAGTGTAATAATAGGTAGCCTGTGTATATAGCAAATCGTTGCTGAGTGAATCATTCCGGGCTGCTTTGGCTGTCTCTTCCAGCCGGTCAAGCTGTTCTTTGGCCCGTGAAGGGTTCTTCAGTTTGATGTACATCTGCAATCTTTCCTTGATAATGGGAAAACGAAGTTCGGGGAATGCTTTTTTCTCTTTCTGTTCTCCGGTGTAAACCACAGCTTCGGTATTTCTCAGCATGTCGAAAGCTTCTTTATAATAGTTTTCCCGATGATAAAGTGAGCTGACTTTGACTCCACATTCCACAACTTTACTGTATGCTCCCTGTGAAGCATAGGCATTGTAGGCTTGCAGGAAAAGATAACGCGACTTGATGTATTCCTTCTGTGCCAGATTCTGTTGCGCCTGTTTTAGCAGGTCGTCGGCGTTGTTTTGAGCGTATGCCCCTCCCAAGAAGCACCAGGCTGTCAGGAGGAGCATGATTACTGTTCTTTTCATTATGATAATTTTAGTTTTTTGAGAAACAAGTTGTATTTTGTATTATGTATGGCTTGTATGTCTTGCTGTATCGACGGTTATTCCCAGTTGTCTGTCCTGAACGGATAAAGCGGGAGTTCCCGAATGTTGGCAACGTTACCCGGTTTGAAGTCACGGAAGCCGTAGCGTACAGCGGCAGGGGTAGGCACTTTGTCGGAGCTGACTTTGATTTGTCCTCCGTTGAGTTCTGCCTTTGCCGGATAGAAAACTTTGTCTTCGCCGGCTATTTCAAATCCTTGTATGTCGGTCATACGGTTGAAGCCTCCGCCGGCATTGTCGAACGAAAGCAGGGCTGCTCCGTCTTTTATCTCCATTGATTTGTACACAGGGCCTACAGCCTCAATTCCCTTTATCTGATAGGTTTTGCTCAGTGCCATGTAAGCAAGCCGTTTCCCGACATTGCTTTTGTCTTTCGGATGAATGTTGTATTGTTCGTAGTTCTCTACAAGGTCGTTGGTCGAGATCATTCCGCTGTTGGGTATTATCTTTTGGGCATTGAACTGTGCTTCGCGTAGCAATGCGCTATAGTAGTTTTCGCTGGAACCGTATGGGGCTATCTCTACATAGTAGAATGGCAGTTCTCCCAGTCCCCATTCTTTTCGCCAGAGTTCGACCATCGTTTTCAGGCGCTCGGCGTATGTCTTGTGCTTACCTACGTTCGATTCACCCTGATACCACAGAAATCCTTTGATGGTATAGTTTTGCAAGGGCTTGATCATGCCGTTGTACATCAGTGTCGGGCTCATGTAGTGCCACCAGTCATGTCCTTCTTCCTTGCGGATGTCACGTTCCAGATTGATATCCGGATATTGTGTTACGATGTCGCGCGGAAGCCATCCTTCGACAGTAGAACCTCCCCAGCTGCTGTTTATGATACCGATGGGAATATCGAGAACCTGATTCATCATCATGGCAAAGTGGAAGCCGGTGGCACTGAATGCCGGAGCATTTTCCGGACAGCTGACTTTCCAGCTTCCTTTGCAGTTGTCCACAGGTTCAACCTGACCGTTCTTTTCGATGGTAGCTACCCGTATGCCTTTCCACTGGGCAGAGGTGGCAATAGTCTCGTTGGCACCTGCTACCGGACAATTCCAGAATCCGGCCAGAGGCATCTCCATATTCGATTGCCCTGAGCAGAACCACACCTCACCTATCAGGATGTTGTTGAGTTGCGTTGTCTCGCCGTCCGAGAATGTAATGCTGTAAGCATTGTAACTTGCTTGGGGCGTCTGTACTTTGGCAATCCATTTTCCGTCTTTATCGGACGTAGCCGTGTAAGTGCGGTTGTCCCACGATGGGCGGATGCTTACTTGTGCATTGGCTTTTGCCTTTCCCCACAACTTAACTTCGGTTTGCTGTTGCAGTACCATGTTGTCGCTCAGTATTTCGGGCAGTACGACTTTGCCCCAACTTGCTGTCTGCATCATGAGCAGGCAGGCTGCTATTATCTGTTTTTTCATTGTGTTATAATGTTTTTGAGTCCTTTTTCCGATTGTATTTGCTTTGCAGTGTCAGTACTTAAAGCTGCTTCCTCCCAGGAATTCACGCAACAGGGAAGTAGGTGGAATTTCCTTGTCCTGTACGGGTATGAAGTATTTGATGAACTTCAGCAGGCGGTATGCTTCGGCATATTCCGGACAGTTGCGTGGTACGCTGTTCAATATCGGTTCGGCATGTGAACGAAGCACGGCAAACTCGAACAGCAGGGCCGAATTGAACATGACGTCAGCATTTTCCTGATAAGGGAAAATCCATTTGTCCTCACCGGCGCGTACGCTCGGCCAGCGTGAGATGGTCTCCTGTGCCGAATAGCCTCTGTAGTTGAAGTCGCGGATGATGCGGCGCAGCAGACGGTTGTCGGTTGTCGGAATCCAGTTGTGGTCGTCCAGTGAAATGGTGGTCAGCGCCGAGACATAAATTTTGTATTTGCTTTCGGCTGGAATTTGTGGTGTCAGTTCCGGATTCAGAGCATGAATGCCTTCCAGAATCAGGATGGTGTGCTCGTCAATGCGTAGCTTGTCACCTTTGAATTCCTTTTTCCCAAATGTGAAGTTGAAGCGCGGAAGTTCCACTTCTTCTCCTCTCAGCAAGGCCTGCAACTGCTCGTTGAAAAGCTTGAGGTCGAGTGCATACAGCGATTCGTAGTCATAGTTCCCGTTCGCATCGCGCGGAGTGTCTTCGCGATCCACGAAGTAATCGTCCAGCGAGATGGGGTAAGGACGCAGTCCGTTGGTCATCAGCTGTACGGAGAGCCTTTTGCTGAAGGTCGTTTTGCCGGATGAGGACGGTCCGGAGATCAGTACCAGTTTGACACGGTTCCCATTCTCGCCCCGGTGGTAAATGTCATCGGCGATCTGTGCGATTTTTTTCTCCTGCAGAGCTTCAGCCACGTTGATGAGGTCGGTGGCATGTCCGTTTTCACAAGCCAGGTTGAAGTCGCCTACGTTGCTCAGTCCCATGATGTGGTTCCAGCGTAGGTGTTCTTTGAATACGTCGAGCATCTTTTCCTGTTTCACCACTTCTTCCAGAACATTCGGATTTTCTTTGTTGGGGATGCGCAGCAACAGGCCGTCATAGTATTTGATGATGTCGAACAGCTTGATGAATCCTGTGCTTGGCAGCAGGTTGCCGTAGTAATAGTCAACGGTGTCGCCCAATGTATAATAATAGGTATAGAGCGAGCCCGACGTTTCCAGCAGTTTTACTTTATCGTCCATTCCCCGTTCGCTGAAGACGCGGACGGCTTCGGACGTATGGCATTCGGTGCGGTGGAAGGGAATGTCTTCGGCGATGATTTCCTGCATGCGTTTCTTGATGGCCTGTACGTCTTCCAGTTGGACGGGTCGTCCGATACGAAGGTTGCAGAAGTAGCCTTTCGAAACCGGATGCTCGACATACAGTTTGCCTTCGGGAAACAGCTCGCTGACAGCTTTGTACAAAATGAAACACAGGGAGCGGACATAGGTGCGCATTCCTGATGGGTCGCGGACGTCCAGAAACTCCACATCCTTGTTGTTGTACACCCTGAAGTTCAGGCCTTCGGAGCGGTTGTTGACTTTGGCGCTGACGACCTGGTAGGGAAAATTAAGATTAAATCCGTAATAAATATCCAAAAGTGAGCTCCCGATAGGAAATTCTTTATAAATATTATTATTTTTGCAACATATTTGTAACATGTGTTTCATAAAGTCCTTTTTAATGGTAAATATACGCTAAATATAGGACTTAATAATGCATGAAGCAATGAAACCTCTTAATTAATTATAGATGGAATATTCTTTTTATGATTTTTTAAAGCTGCTGGGTTCATTGGCTTTATTCCTGTATGGAATGAAAATCATGAGCGAGGGGCTTCAAAAGTTTGCGGGCGACAGGTTGCGTAAGATTCTGACCGCCATGACGACAAACCGAGTGACAGGTGTTCTTACGGGTATGCTGATCACAGCACTTATCCAGTCTTCTTCTGCTACAACCGTAATGGTGGTTAGTTTTGTTAATGCCGGTTTGTTGACCTTGTCGCAGTCCATCGGCGTCATTATGGGAGCCAATATCGGTACCACGGTCACGGCCTGGATCATATCGGCCTTGGGCTTTAAGGTGGATATAGCAGCGTTTGCCCTTCCTTTGTTAGCTTTTGGTATTCCTCTACTGTTTTCCCAAAAAAGTTCCCGAAAGTCGGTTGGTGAGTTTATTTTCGGCTTTTCGTTCCTGTTTATGGGACTTTCCTATCTTCAGAGCAATGCTCCCGACCTGAAAGATAATCCCCAGATGTTGGCATTTGTGCAGAACTATACGGATATGGGATTTGTGTCCATTCTGTTGTTTGTGCTTATCGGTACTGTTCTGACCATGATTGTGCAGGCATCGGCGGCAACGATGGCCATTACACTGATTATGTGTGCCAACGGCTGGATCAGCTTTGAGTTGGGTGCGGCTCTTGTGTTGGGCGAGAATATTGGAACCACGATAACGGCCAATCTGGCGGCATTGACGGGAAATACGCAGGCACGAAGGGCAGCATTGGCCCATTTGGTGTTCAACGTGTTTGGTGTGATATGGGTGTTATGTCTGTTTGTGCCTTTCACCAACGCCGTATCCTGGTTTGTGGACAATGTGATGGGTACCAACAGTCCTGCGGTAGCTGTTTCGTTCAAACTTTCGGCATTCCATACGGCTTTCAACATCTGTAATGTGCTGGTGCTGATTTGGTTTGTCAAGTTCATCGAGCGTACGGTATGTGCCATCATTCCTTTAAAGGAGCAGGACGAGGAATATCGCTTGCGTTTCATTTCGGGCGGTATGCTGTCCACGGCAGAACTCTCCATCCTGCAGGCCAGCAAGGAGATACACCTGTTTGCCGAGCGTACTCACCGCATGTTTGGCATGGTGCGCGATTTGCTTCATACCGAGAAGGATGACGACTTTATGAAACTGTTCAGTCGGATTGAAAAATACGAAAACATCAGCGACAGCATGGAGCTGGAAATCGCCAACTATCTGAATTCGGTTTCTGAGGGGCGGTTGAGCTCGGAAAGTAAGCTGCAGATACGGGCCATGTTGCGCGAGGTGACCGAGATCGAGAGTATCGGCGACAGTTGTTACAATCTGGCTCGTACCATCAACCGCAAGCGGCAGTCGAATCAGGACTTTACCGAAAGCCAGTACGAACACATTCACACGATGATGAATCTGACGAACGAGGCTCTGGAGCGGATGATTGTGATTATCGAGCATACCGATCACCAGAGCAGCGACGTGAACCAGTCATACAACCTGGAGAACGAAATCAACAACTATCGCAACCAGTTGAAGAATCAGAATATAGTAGATGTCAACAACAAGGAGTATAGCTACCAGATGGGTGTACACTACATGGATATCATAGCCGAATGCGAGAAGCTGGGCGACTATGTGGTGAATGTGGTAGAGGCCAGTTGTGATATCAAAGAAAAGAAGGCTTCGTAACGACGAAGCCTTCTTCCTTGACTTTTGCGGTTATTTCAATCTGGTTTAGTGAGTTACCTCAAAATCTTCTTTACCGACGCCACACAGCGGGCATACCCAGTCGTCGGGGAGGTCTTCGAATGCGGTACCTGGCGCAATGCCGTTTTCCGGATCACCCAGTTCAGGGTCATAAATGTATTCGCATACGGTGCAGATGTATTTATCCATATTTCTATTCGTTTTTAAGTGGTAAATAATTTAATTTATTAATCTCAGTTTATAAACACAGAAAACTGTCTGATTGTTCACTGACAGTTGCATATCTCTTTCCTAAAAAAGATTTAATAGCATTAACAGTCTGAATTATTGTTGTATTTTTGTGCTCAGTTAATTTAAAACATGAACAATCTGCATGAGCGCAATGAAAGAAAATGTCAATCACGTCGGGTTGACCGATGAAGAGGTGCGCAGAAGTCGTGCCGAACACGGGGGGAATCTGCTGACCCCTCCCAAACGCCCTTCTCTTTTCAAACTCTATTTGGAGAAATTTCAGGATCCTGTCGTAAAAGTGCTGCTTGTCGCCGCCTTGTTTTCACTGGTTATCTCGATTGTCGAGAACGAGTATGCCGAAACCATCGGTATCATAGCTGCCATTCTGCTGGCTACCGGTATCGGTTTCTTCTTCGAATACGATGCCAACAAGAAGTTCGACCTGCTGAATGCCGTCAACGAAGAAACGCTGGTCAAGGTGATACGCAACGGACACGTACAGGAAGTGCCCCGCAAGGATGTAGTGGTAGGCGACGTCGTACTGTTGGAAACCGGTGAAGAAATACCTGCCGACGGCGATCTGCTGGAGTCCGTTTCTCTGCAAGTCAACGAATCCAACCTGACCGGTGAGCCGGTTGTTTCGAAAACAACTGTCGAAGCCGATTTCGATGAAGAAGCTACGTATGCTTCCAACCGCGTGTTGCGAGGTACGACGGTGGTCGACGGCCACGGCATGATGCGTGTCGAGGCAGTAGGCGATGCAACCGAGATCGGTAAAGTGGCCCGTCAGAGCACCGAACAGAGCACCGAACCTACACCTCTTAATATACAGCTCACCAAGCTGGCCAACCTGATCGGAAAGATCGGTTTTACGGCTGCTGGATTGGCTTTTGCCATCTTCTTTGTGAAGGATGTCATCCTCTTCTACGACTTCTCTTCGTTCCACACCTTTGCCGACTGGCTGCCCGCCCTGCAGGCCACGCTGAAATACTTCATGATGGCCGTTACGCTGATTGTGGTGGCTGTGCCCGAAGGACTTCCGATGAGTGTCACGCTGAGCCTGGCACTGAACATGCGCCGTATGCTTTCTACCAACAATCTGGTGCGTAAGATGCATGCCTGCGAGACGATGGGTGCCATCACCGTCATCTGTACCGACAAGACCGGTACGCTGACGCAAAACCAGATGCAGGTGTATGAGGCCAGTTTCTATGGGTTGAAGAACCGCAGCGACCTGGCCGACGACGAATTGAGCCGTGTGGTGAAGGAAGGTATCAGTGCCAACTCGACGGCCTTCCTCGAAGAAGCTGCACCCGGCGAGAAGGTAAAAGGGGTGGGCAATCCTACCGAAGTGGCTTTGTTGCTTTGGCTCAATGCGCAGGGAAAAGACTATCTGCAGTTGCGCGAAGCGGCTCAGGTGGTCGATCAGCTGACTTTCTCGACCGAACGTAAATTTATGGCTACGCTGGTGCAGTCGCCTCTGTTGGGTAAGAAAGTACTGTATATGAAAGGAGCGCCCGAAATCGTATTAGGCAAGTGCAAGGACGTAGTGCTGGACAGCGGACGCACTGATGCCGTAGCCTATCGTCCGACTGTTGAGGCTCAGTTGCTGGGCTATCAGAATATGGCCATGCGTACGTTGGGATTTGCTTATAAGGTAGTGGCCGATGACGATACGCGCGACTGCGCTACTCTGGCTGCCGACGGCGATCTTTCGTTCGTGGGTGTGGTAGCTATCAGCGATCCCATCCGCCCCGATGTGCCTGCCGCTGTGCAGAAGTGTCAGTCTGCTGGTATCGGTGTGAAGATTGTAACAGGTGACACGCCGGGCACCGCTACCGAAATTGCCCGTCAGATAGGACTCTGGAAACCGGAAGATACCGAACGTAACCGCATCACCGGAGCCGACTTTGCCGCTCTGACCGACGAAGAAGCGCTGGAACGTGTGATGGATCTGAAAATCATGTCGCGTGCACGGCCTACGGATAAGCAACGCCTCGTGCAACTGCTTCAGCAAAAGGGGGCTGTGGTGGCTGTGACGGGCGACGGTACGAACGATGCTCCCGCCCTGAACCATGCACAGGTAGGCCTTTCGATGGGTACGGGTACATCCGTGGCCAAGGAAGCTAGCGATATCACCTTGCTCGACGATTCGTTCAACAGTATCGGCACTGCCGTTATGTGGGGTCGTTCGCTCTATAAAAATATACAACGTTTCATTGTCTTCCAGCTGACCATCAACTTCGTTGCATTGTTCATCGTGTTGCTGGGTTCGCTGGTGGGTACCGACCTGCCGCTCACCGTGACGCAGATGTTGTGGGTGAACCTCATCATGGACACCTTTGCCGCTTTGGCATTGGCTTCCATTCCGCCCAGTGAAAGCGTAATGAAGGAGAAACCCCGCAAACCGACCGACTTTATCATCACTCCGGGAATGCAGCGGATGATCTTCGGTGTGGGACTGGCTTTTGCCTGCCTGCTGATGGGTATGCTGCTCTATTTCGAACGGCAGGGCATGACGGTGCGTGAACTGACCATTTTCTTCACCTTCTTTGTGATGCTCCAATTCTGGAACCTCTTCAACGCCCGTGTGTTCGGTACAACCGATTCGGCCTTTAAGGGTATCTCCAAGTCCTACGGCATGGAGTTCATCGTACTGGCCATTCTGGTAGGACAGTTCCTGATTGTACAGTTTGGTGGGCCGGTATTCCGTACCGAACCGCTCGACGGAATGACATGGCTGGCAATCATTGCTTCGTCATCGCTGGTATTGTGGGTGGGCGAGATTGTACGTCTGGTTCGCCGTTTAATGCAGAAAAAACAATGATACAGAAAGAAATAAAGAACCTGATTTTCGACTTCGGCGGTGTGCTGATTGATCTTGACCGCGGACGTTGTGTCGAACGCTTCGCACAGTTGGGATTGGAGCGGGTCGAAGAGATGCTGGGCCTGTACTATCAGCAGGACTTCTTTCAGCAGTACGAGAAAGGGCTGATCAGCAGTGCTGCGTTTCGCGACGAAATCCGTGCGAAGTCTAGCCGCCCGCTGACCGATGCCGAGATAGATGATGCCTGGAACAGCTTCCTCGTCAGCATTCCTTCTTATAAACTCGACATGTTGCTGGAGCTGCGCCGTCATTATCGGGTATGCTTGCTGAGCAACACCAACGAGATTCACTGGCTGTGGTCGTGCGCCAACGCGTTCCGCTACAAGGACTACGGAGTAGACGATTACTTCGAACGCATCTACCTGTCCTACGAAATGCGTCTGGCAAAACCCGATGCCGAGATTTTCCGCCGTGTGCTGGCCGATGCCGGTATGCGTGCCGGAGAAACCCTGTTTATCGACGACTCGGCAGAGAATTGCCAGTCGGCCGCATCGCTGGGACTGTCTACTTATACTCCGAAACCTCATGAAGATTGGAGACCACTTTTCAGATAATTGCCCGAAAGTAGCTACCATCGGCTTCTTCGACGGGGTGCATCGGGGACACCGGTTCCTGATCGAACAGGTGTGTGCTATGGCCGCTGAGCGTCGTTGTGCGTCGGCTGTGGTGACGTTTCCAGTGCATCCGCGCAAGGTGATGCAGCCCGAATACTGTCCGCAGTTGCTGACTACCTGTCGCGAAAAGGAAGAACTGCTGGCTGCTACAGGTGTTGATTATTGTCTGATGCTCGATTTCACCCCCGAACTGGCTTGCTGTTCGGCGCACGACTTCATGGCCCTGCTGAAAGAGCGGTATCAGATTCAGGCTTTGGTGATAGGCTATGACCACCGGTTTGGGCACAACCGCAGCGAAGGTTTCGACGACTATGTGCGCTACGGTGCCGAACTGGGCATGGAGGTACTTCCGGCTTCGGCCTACTACTGCGACGAGGATGGCAGCGAAGTCAGTTCTTCCTGCATCCGCCGTCTGCTCAGCGTTGGCAACGTGTCAGGGGCAGCGCGTGGTTTGGGGTACGATTATTTTCTGCAAGGTACGGTGGTAAGCGGCTATCGGGTGGGGCATACGCTGGGTTTCCCTACTGCCAACCTTCGGGTGGACGAGGCTGACAAACTGGTTCCTGCTGACGGGGTGTATGCCGTTCGGGTGACGGTTGACGGCTGTCAGTATGGCGGTATGCTGAGCATAGGCTATCGCCCTACGCTGGACAACGGTCCCGACCGCAGTATCGAGGTCTACATCTTCGATTTTCAAGCCGATATTTACAACCATCCGCTCCGCCTTTCCTTTGCACGCCGCATTCGCGACGAACTGAAGTTTGCTTCGGTAGACGAGCTCGTGGCTCAGCTTCATAAGGATGAAGCTGTGGCACGGCAGTTGCTTTTCGCGTAAAGCGTGAAGCGGAAATCACTTATATTACCTGCATTTTACACCCTCAGAAAAGGGCTTTCCAGGACACTTGCACGGCTCGCGAGCAACACTTGCACGGCTCGCGAGCCGTGCAAGTGTCGAACAAATGGATTGCAAGTGTCGCTCACGAGGGGAGCAAGCGTCTGAAAAAAGTCTTTCGGAAGAGAGCTTCGGAAGGCTCGTTTCACCCTTCACACAGCCGTTAATTACTATGTTCCATGTTTCACCTTTCACTGTAATACGCAACAGGACAGCAGTTTGCGGTGAAACATTACCAAAAAGGTTCCGGATGTGAAACGTTATTCAAAGAAATCTCCTATATTTGCGGTAGACGAATGTGGGGACTTGAATAACTTAATTATAATACACATGAACAAGAAAAACTACTCAATCCGTACGATTGTACTGGCTCTGTTAGGAGCCTTGTCCTGGTTTCAGACCGATGTGGTGCTGGCAGCCAATCCTTACCTTCCTTTGTGGGAATACATTCCCGATGGTGAACCTTATGTATTCGAAGATCCCGATCATCCGGGCAAGTATCGTGTTTATGTTTATGGTTCGCACGACTCCATGAAGACGGAGTACTGCGGACGCGAGCAGGTGGTGTGGTCGGCTCCGGTGGACGATCTGAACAACTGGCGCTACGACGGCATTATCTTCGAGTCGAAGACCGACGCTCGTGGTGAATGGCTGAATGCCGGTGGTGTGGGCGACGTGCTCTATGCTCCCGACGTGGTGGAAGTGAAAGACAAAAACGGGAAAAAGACGTATTATCTCTATCCGAACAATCAGGCAGGCGGACGCAACGGCATGGTGGCCAAGGCAGATCGTCCCGACGGCCCTTTCCGGGTATGCAACTGGAGTAAAGAGTCGCCCAAAGCGGCAACTGGCGTGCTGGCTTTCGACCCTGCGGTAATGGTCGATGACGACGGTCGTGTGTACGGCTACTGGGGTTTCGAAGAGTCGTGGGGTGCAGAGCTGGATCCTGCCACAATGGCTACCGTGAAGCCCGGTACTCAACCCGTGAAAGACATGGTATCGAGCCGCAAGCAGGACGGCGTGTTCCGCTTCTTCGAGGCATCGTCCATCCGTAAGATCAAGGATAAATATGTATTCATTTACAGCCGTTGGACGGCCGAAGGCGAGTTCGGTTTCCCCGGCACCAATTATACGCTGGCCTATGCCTATAGCGACAATCCGCTGGGGCCTTTCACTTACGGCGGCACGCTGATCGACGGTCGCGGTCGCGATGTGGATGCCGATGGCAAGCCCATTCTGACAGCTACGCCGGGCGGAAACACGCATGGCAGTATCGTCGAAATCAATGGCCGCTGGTACGTGTTCTACCATCGTCAGTGTGGTACCAACGAGTATGCCCGCCAGGCCATGGTGGCCCCCATTGAGGTGAAGGTGACCGAAGGAGCGGGTGGCAAGGTGGAGATCACGGAAGGGGAATATACGTCCGAAGGTTTCGAGACGGACGGGCTGAATCCTTACAAACGCTATTCGGCCGGTATTGCCTGTTACTACACGGGGCCGCGTCCGGCTTATCACGAATGGCCCAACTTCTATTTCTCAGGTTCGTACGTGCAGCCCACTTATGGCGATGCCACGAACTTCGACGATCCCTACAACCTGCGTGTCAACAGCAATCCGGTAGTGAACAATACGGCAGGCTCTATCGTAGGCTACAAGTACTTCAACTTCGACCTTCTCGATCCCGACAAGGATGCGGAACTGCTGCTCTGCCTTAAGCCACTGGGTATGGAGGGGACCATCGATGTCATGGTGGGCAGTCCCTGGACGAGCCGTGGCGGAGTGAAGGTTGGTACGCTGCGTCTCAGCAAAGATGCCCCGCAGCAGATTACCGAGATGCGTATCAGTGTCTCCAAAGTCAAGGAGTTCAAGGGCAAGCAGGCTTTGTTCTTCGTCTTTTCGTCGCCCACGGCCGACCGCTCCCTCTGCGAGCTTCACAACCTGGTGTTTGCTAAACGTTGATGGTTGGTTATCAGGAGTTCATTCCTATGTGAAACAAAGGTATCAGAAACTCTCCTCTTTCTGGAAGGTTGTTCTCCCCAGATAACGGGGGAGTTAAGAGGGGGTGAGTACCCGAAGGGGGAGGTGGTAGGTGAAAACATAAAGTGTTAATATACAGCGTGTCGTAAAACCTACCACCCCGCCCGTTGGGCACCCCTCCTTTCAAAAGGAGGGGAGTTAGATACTATACTAAGTTTCGACACACCATCCTTTACGCAGCCTTTCTATTGCTGTGTTTGTAGCTGTAGCGTGTTGGGGAGACGCAAAATTTTGCGTCTCTACCTGAGAGATGGGGCTGTGATTGAACCGGTATATTCCTGCTTGTTTTCTCTCTTTTCAGCTTTGTATTATTGCAAAACAGATTAAATTTATTGTTTTTCGATAATTTTTTTCTGTTTTTCTTTTGTTTTCTCCTAAAATAGTATTTCATTTGCATATCGAAAAACGATAAATGATTATCGAAAAACGGAATTGAAAACAAAAAACAGTATTCATTTAAACAGGTAGTAATATGAAGGCTTTGGTTATGACGGCGATTATAGCGGTAGCAGGACTGGTCAATGTAATTGCCATCAATGCATGGCAGCAAGGCAAAGGCCATGCGGGGGTAAAAGTGGGACAGAGTAAAGGTTGCGTACAGCTGTTGGTTGTAAAGTAAGTGCTTCGTAACGGATTAAAGTAATAATTGTGTTTTTACAGACATCACTTAAAAAGGAAGAACGACAATGAAGACAGCGATAAAATTGGCATTGATTTATTTTCTGATGCAGATATTGGGCGCACTGACCGCAGGCCCGTTCTGTATGCTTTATGTCTATATCACAACCGGCAGCATGGATGCGGAAGTGGCGCAGAAGCTGACTGTGGCTCCGACCCTGTTGTTGGGAATCGTTTACATGATGCTTTATTTGTGGAGAAAAGGCCACTTGGACGATGACGGGCTGATGTATTCGCTTACTACCCCGTCATGCCTGACGTGGAGTCTGCTGGCCGGTGTGGCCGGTCTTTTCCTGACCGATGCGCTGGTGTCGCAACTGGGTTTTCTGCCCGACTTGATGAAACAGACGTTCGACGCGCTGCAGTCCGGCTGGTTGGGCATTCTTTGCATTGCTGTGTTAGGGCCAATACTGGAAGAATTGCTCTACCGTGGAGCCATTACGAAAGCCCTGTTGCAGAAGTATGCTCCGACCAAGGCGATTCTGATTTCGGGTTTGCTTTTCGGCATTGTCCATATCAATCCTGTTCAAGTGGTCAGTGCAGCGCTGATAGGCATTCTGCTGGCTTGGCTTTACTGGCGTACGCGGAGTCTGGTGGCCTGCATCCTGATTCATATTCTGAACAACAGCCTCTCGGTTTTCCTCAGTCTGAACTATCCCGAGGCCGGCAGCATGACCGAACTGTTAGGTACACCGTTGGTGGTGGCTGTGACGGTTGTGGCGCTTGTCCTGTTCCTCCTTTCGGTGAAGAAACTGAGTGCCTTTCAACTTTTTGCAACGAAAACAACAACAGATAACAAGCTATGAAAAGAAGACTGAATATCCTTTGTGCCATCGTCCTGTTGGTGATGAGCTGGTCGGTAGGCGTGTCGCTCTATTACATGGGGCTGGGTATGACAAAAGGCGTCCAGATGGGATTGGATGCTGCGCGCGAAATGGAGGAAGGTAAAAGCAGTGTCAAACTGGAAGAGGTGAATAACATGAGAACCGTCTCTTTGCTTCCCAAACTCCTGAGTGAATGGAAGGGAGAGTTCTTCACCGACTCTGTGCGCAACGAAAAGACGGGGCAATACGTCCCGATGGCCTACTCGAACCTGATGATCAGCGTGCCGGTGGAGACACCCGTCTGGCAGAAGGTCGTATCTACGGTGATGGGCTTCTTAGTGCTGGTGGCCAACGTCTGGGCATTGGTGCTGTTCATCCGCATTGTGGTGTCGGTCAACCGTTCGGATATCTTCAACTGGCGCAACGTCCGTCGCCTGCGTCGTTTGGGCATTCTGCTCATCGTAGGTTTTGTCTGCGTCCTGTTGCCCGAATACATGGCGCTTTGCAACCTGCGCGAGGCATTCTCGTTAGAGTCTTACGAGCTGATACTTTCCGATTCGGTCAAGGTGACTAATCTGTTGTTGGGACTGATTTCCCTCATTGTGGCCGAAGTCTTTGCCATCGGGCTGAAGATGAAGGAGGAGCAGGATTTGACTATATAAAGGAGGAATAAAGATATGAAAGGGATTTTCGGAATAAAGAAAAATTCGAAGGAAGAACTGGAGTTTGTGATGTTTTGTCTGATGATAGTATGTGTCAGCTGTCTGCTTTTCGTCTTTTTTCGTAATCTGAATTTATGCTACGATTTGGGGAAGGACGATACCGACAACTTGATTGTGAAGCTGCTACCCGAGAATGTGACGCTGATAGCAATGGCCGTATGCAGTGTACTTATTTATCTGATGCTGCGTAACGTGAAGAAAGGGCAGGTCTTTACCAAGCTAAATTCAGATTTTATTATGGCTATTGGGGTAGTGCTGGAGTGTAATGGTATCTTGCAAATGGTCTTCAATGCTTTTTTGTCTGATGCTGTGGGTGGAAACACCATTCCGATGGTTTATCTGTTACTGGGTGTCTTCTTCCTGTTCATTGCCTGCCTGTTCAAAATTGGCATACGGATGCAGGAGGAGCAGGACTTGACAATCTGATGAGTTGATGAGGAGACGAGGGATGAGTTGACGAGGAGACGGAGGATGAGTTGACAAGGAGACAAGTTGACAAGACCACAAGGCCTCGTGGTCTGAAGTCTTTTCAACTCGTCAACTAAATTTAAATTGAAGAACTATGAGTACTATTTTTCATACCGACCGCAAATGGGTAGCAGGTGTCTGCTACATCGGTTTTCTTGTGTTGACGTTGATGGTAGCAGCGTTTGTGTTTTTTCTGGTGATGAACCTGTGGGTAGATAAAGACGCTAAGTTTATCCGTATTTACGGAGGAATAGTTTGGATTTATGGTTGGTCGTATCTGTATTACCGTTGGGTGAAGCATTGCACTACATGGTTGATATGATAAAGGGAGGATTATAGATATGAAAATATTTAAGAAGTTGTATCAGCGCTACAAGGATATGGGCAGTTTGCCTTGGATTGTATGTATCGTATTGCTGTCAGTGATAGCCTATTATACTGTTCCGGTAATCGGCCTGATACAGGCAGGCGGCGATGAACGTTTGCTGGGTTGGGCGTATGTCTGCAACCTGCTGGCCTTGGTAGTGCTTTGTGTAAACATCTTGCGGCTGGATTGCCGGAACCTGTTGAGCCATAAGACGGCCAATTTGTTGGAGACAAGCGGTTATTTCATCATTCTGCTGATGCTGATACGCAATGGGATTGTACGCGAGAGTGATAGTTTGAGCGACAGCTGGAACTATTCGTTGGACTGGGTAACCATCCTGCTGTTCGGTTTCCTGTTGCAGTTTGTCGGTAAGATTGTCCGCCGTGCTGTGAAACTGAAAGAGGAACAGGACTTAACCATTTAAACTTTGCCTATGCCGATAGTAGTGAATTTGGATATAATGATGGCCCGCCGGAAGATTTCTTTGGGCGAGCTGGCCGAGAAGATAGACATCACTCCTGCCAACCTTTCCATCCTGAAGACTGGTAAGGCAAAAGCCATCCGTTTCTCTACCCTCGAAGCCATCTGCAAGGTGCTCGACTGCCAACCGGGAGATATTCTGGAATACAGAGAGGAGGAATAGATGATGGAAACAGCCGATGTAGAAAAGATGCTTTACTTCCGTCATCGTTCGGCGACCGAACGTAATGCCATCCGCATCATCGAGCTGTACGGTTATCCTGCGGAAGTAGTAGAGGAGGCGCGCCGGTGGGCGGAAGGGGGGTGACTAAGGGTATATTATTTCTTTAGGCACGGATTACACGGAAATTCGCGGATTGTTTTTATTCTTTTTCTCCCTCCGTGTTTTGCCGTGTAATCCGTGCCTAAAAAGACATGTACTTCATTTG
Source organism: Bacteroides sp. ET489 (assembly GCF_030518095.1). Taxonomy (NCBI): domain Bacteria; kingdom Pseudomonadati; phylum Bacteroidota; class Bacteroidia; order Bacteroidales; family Bacteroidaceae; genus Bacteroides; species Bacteroides sp. ET489. The sequence continues at coordinate 29,416 of NZ_JAULLJ010000005.1, read as the reverse complement.
AAATCCGCAAGGCTTTATCCTTCCTTCGCCTTAAACGCCAGCGCATACATCCGCATCTGCTTTACCATAGCCAGCAGGCCGTTGCTGCGGGTGGGGGAAAGATGTTCTTGCAGGCCGATCTGAGGAATGAAGTAGAGGTCGGCTTCCAGTATCTCGTCGGGGGTGTGGCCGGAAAGCACTTTGATGAGCAGGGCAATGATGCCTTTCACGATCAGGGCGTCGCTTTCGGCCTGAAAGATGATTTTGCCGTCCTGTTCGTCGGCTTGCAGCCATACGCGGCTTTGGCAACCTTCAATCAGGTTTTGGTCGGTCTTGTACTTTTCGTCAAGTGGGGGCTGTTCGTTGCCCAAGTCGATGAGCAACTGGTAGCGGTCCATCCAATCGTCGAAATCGCTGAATTCGGCGATTACTTCGTCTTGCATTTCGTTGATGGTCATATTGTGAGGTTTTTAGTTTTTAAGTTCTTTAGTTTTTAGTTTAGTTGACAAGTTGACGAGTTAACGAGGCTACGAGGAAGGGAGAGTTTTGTTGACGAGGGGACGAGGCTTCAGACTACGAGGGGTGGGCTTGTTCCCTTGTCTCCTTGTTCCCTCGTTAACCACTCCCTTTGTTCACTCGTCAACTTGTCCCTTGTCAACTTGTCCCCTCGTCCCTTAAGTTTACTTCTCGTTATAAATCACCTCCAGCACTGTCTGGCCAACGGCGTTGAGCGTACCTTTGTCTATCACGTCCATATTGTCGTCGGTGGTGTGCCAGAAGTCGCCGAAGCCGGTGTCGCAGTTGGGGTCGTAGTTGATGATGTCCACGCAGGGAATCTTACGTAGGTTGTAGACGTACATGTGGTCGTCGGTCACTTCGGTGCCGTCCTGCTTGGGGAAGAAGCTTTCGAAGCCCAGACGGTGGGCAGCGTCCCAGATCTTCTTTACCTGCTTGCTGGCTGTGCGCTTGGAGAAGAGTTCCTGATAGAAGGTAGCGTTCTTGCCGCCTACCATGTCCAGCAGGATGCCGTAGCGGGCGTTGTAGTTCTCTACGTGAGGCATGCGTCCCCAGTATTGCGAGCCCAGACACCAAGTGTCGGCTTTGTACTGACCTTTGTAGAAGGTAGGAATGCCGTAGTCTTCGGCATCGAAGAAGATGATGTCGATACCGATGGTAGGTGCTTGCCGTTGCAGCTGGCGCGCAACTTCCAGCAGTACGCCTACACCGCTGGCTCCGTCGTTGGCTCCTATGATGGGCGTCTGATGCTTCTTGGCGTCATCGTCTTCGTCGGCATAGGGGCGACTGTCCCAGTGGGCACAGAGCAGTACGCGCCGGCGGCTGTCGGGGTTGTAGGCACCGATGATGTTGCGCGACTTCAGCAGGGTGCCGTCGTAGGCCACGAGGTCGGCGTATTGGTTGTAGACTTTGGCTCCGAACTGCTCCAGCTTGGAAGCCAGGTATTCGCCGCAGGCTTTGTGGGCAGTGGTGTTGGGCACGCGGGGACCGAAGTCGGCCTGTGTCTTCACGTACTGGTAAGCACTGTCGGCATTGAAGGTCGGCACGTTGACCTTTTCTTTAGCGACGTCTTCTGTCTGGTCGGCGGCCGATTTCTTATTGCTGCTGCATGCTACGGTTGCGAACACCAGCAACAGGCAGCATGAAAGTAAGGTGTAGTGACGTTTCATTGTTGATAAATTGGTAATTGGCAATTAAAAATGAACAATTTAAGTTTCTCAAGTTTATTAATCGGTTGTAGTTAAGGAGTTAAGAAGTTAAGGAGTTAAGCCGATACATTGTGAGCTGTTTGCTTCTCTATTGGCTTTTAACTCCTAAGCCCGTCCAAGACGGGCGATAACTCCTTTTAACTTCTTTAACTCCTGAAAGTTTCGCAAGTGCGAAACTTGAGTTAATAGTTAAGGGTTAAAAGTTCAGCCTGACTTCTTTCCGGCCCACTTCCAGCCTGACACCGGCGCCGTTTATCAGCGGCAGGTTCATGGTGACGTGGCCTACGGGGAAGTTGAAGCAGATGGGATAGTCGTACTCCTTCACCACGTCGGCCAGTGCGCCGTACAGGTCTTTGCCGAGCGACTTGTTTTCCTCGTATTCGGTGAACTGTCCGATGATGAGGCCCGAAAGCCGTTCGAGCACGCCTCCTAGTTTCAGGTTGTACATCATCCGCTCCACGGCGTGCGGCCGTTCGCCCACATCTTCTATAAAGAGGACGGTGCCTTCGGGCGGAATGTCGTAGGGCGTGCCGCGCAGTCCGTAGAAGACGGCCAGATTGCCGCCGCGCAGCGTGCCTTGGCAGGTACCCGTATGGTTCAGCTTATGGGCAGGACATACGTAGTCGAAAGCGGTGCCGTCGTTGTCCTCGGTCCGGAGGGCGGCATTTCGTCCGAAGAGGATATCGCGCAGGGCTTGTGTGCAGAAGTCGTCTTCGGGCTCCACGGTCAGATGGCGTGCCATGGGAGCATGAAGCGAGGCGAATCCGTTGGCCTGAAACACGTTGTGCAGGGCGGTGATGTCGCTGAAACCGACGAGCCACTTCGGGTGCTGGCGGAAGCGGGCGAAGTCGAGCTTGTCCACCAAGTGCACAGCTCCGTATCCGCCGCGGCTGCAGAAGATGACTTTGGCCGTCTCGTCGTCCATCGCTTCCTGCAGGTCGTCGAGCCGTTGCTGTATGGTGCCGGCATAGGTGCCGTTCGAGCCGCCTGCATGTCGGGCCATGACCACTTCCAGCCCCCAGGATTCGAGCCGTTTCCGGGCTCCTTTCAGGAAGGCCTTGTCTATTTTGCCCGAGGGGGAGAGGATGATTACGCGGTCGCCCTCGTGCAGATAGGGTGGGAAAATAAGGCTGTTCATATCTTTTTCGTCTACTTTTCCGCAAAAGTACACAATTTCGCCACAGGGCAAACAAGGTGGGGTTAGTTTTTTTGTGGCGGCTGTGTATCAGTCGGTTTTCTTTTCCCGCAACGAGAAGAATCTTTTCTCCAGCGGAGAAAACAGTTCTCACGCTGAGAGAAAAGTGTTCTCACGCCTATGAGAAGACTATTCTCATAACTGTGAGAAAACTATTCTCATGCCTATGAGAACATCCTTCTCATACTTGTGAGAATAAACCGGGCATACTGGAGTGTTGCGGGCGGCAAACCTTTGGGCTGGCTTGCCTGTTTTTCATAAAAAATGTTTGTTTTGTCGCTATTCTGTCAAAATGATATTATCAGAACGAAATTTTACCCTGTCGTATGCTTTGATTTTCGACATTTTTTCAGATATTTGCTAAAAATCTAACGTTATGGAACCTATTCGGAATTTTGATCAGTTGACCGCCCACTTGAGAACTTTGAATAAAAGGAAACGCATAGCCGTTGTTTGTGCCAATGACCCCAATACGGAATATGCCATCAGCCGCGCTTTGGAAGAAGGCATAGCCGAATTTCTGATGATTGGCGATTCGGCCATTCTGGAGAAATATCCTACTCTGAAGAACTATCCCGACCATGTGCACACGCTGCACGTTGAAGACCCCGACGAGGCTGCCCGCGAGGCGGTGCGCATTGTGCGCGAAGGCGGGGCGGACATTCTGATGAAAGGTATCATCAACACCGACAACCTGCTGCATGCCATTCTGGATAAGGAAAAAGGCCTGTTGCCCAAGGGCAAGATACTGACCCACCTGGCCGTGATGCAGATTCCTACGTACGACAAGTTGCTGTTCTTCTCCGATGCCGCCGTCATCCCGCGGCCTACGTTGCAGCAGCGCATTGAGATGATCTGGTATGCCATCCGTACCTGCCGCCATTTCGGCATCGAGCAGCCGCGCATCGCCCTGATACACTGTACGGAGAAGGTGAGCGCCAAGTTCCCCCATTCGCTGGACTATGTGAACATCGTCGAACTGGCCGAAGCCGGCGAATTCGGCAACGTCATCATCGACGGTCCGCTGGACGTGAAGACTGCTTGCGAGAAGACCAGCGGCGACATCAAAGGCATCGTTTCGCCCATCAACGGCGAGGCCGACGTACTCATCTTCCCCAACATCGAGTCGGGCAACGCTTTCTACAAAGCCGTCTCCCTGTTCTCGCACGCCGACATGGCCGGATTGCTGCAAGGCCCCATCTGTCCGGTGGTGCTGCCCTCGCGCAGCGACAGCGGACTGTCGAAGTATTACAGCATCGCCATGGCCTGCCTGACGAGCAACGGGCAGGACATGAACGAATAAAGCAGGAAGCAAGTCGTTTAACCATTCACTATTTATCATTCATCATTCACCATTTCCATGAAGATATTAGTCATCAACCCCGGCTCTACTTCGACGAAGATTGCCGTTTACGAAGATAACGTCCCCCGTTTAGTGCGCAGCATCCGGCATTCGGTGGACGATTTGTCCGCATTTCCCCGCATCATCGATCAGTTCGAGTTCCGCAAGAATCTGGTGCTCGAAGAGCTGAAGGCCGACGGCATCCCCTTCGAGTTCGATGCCATCGTGGGTCGGGGCGGATTGCTGAAGCCCATTCCCGGCGGCGTGTACGAGGTGAACGATGCCATGCTCGACGACATTGCCCATGCCATGCGCAGCCATGCCTGCAACCTGGGCTGCCTGATAGCGCACGAACTGGCCGTGATGCTCCCCGGCTGCCGCGCGTTCATTGCCGACCCCGGCGTGGTGGACGAGCTTGAAGAAATAGCCCGCATCACCGGTTCGCCCCAGATGCCTCGTGTGGTGATATGGCATGCACTGAACCAGCGGGCCATTGCCAGGCGCTATGCTGCCGAGTGTACGGCGCTCCACCCCGAACATCCCGTTCGTTACGAAGACCTCAATCTGATTGTCTGCCACCTGGGAGGCGGCATTTCCGTCGGAGTACACCGTCACGGGCGTGCCATCGACGTGCCCAACGCGCTCGACGGCTCGGGACCTTTCTCGCCCGAACGTGCAGGCACGCTTCCTGCCGGCCAACTGATAGACCTCTGCCACTCGGGACGTTACACCACCGAGGAACTGAAGAAGCGCATTTCGGGAAAAGCCGGACTGGCCGCCCACCTGGGCACTACGGACATCCCGGCCATTGAGAAGCGCATTGCCGAAGGCGACCGTCATGCCGAGTTGATACTGAACGCCATGATCTATCAGATAGCCAAGGAGATAGGCGGTGCGGCAGTAGTGCTCTACGGCAAAGTCGATGCCATTCTGCTGACGGGCGGCATGGCGCATTCGGAGTACATCACCTCGCGCCTGTGCGAGCGGGTGTCTTTCCTGGCACCTGTGCACATCTATCCGGGCGAGGACGAAATGGAGGCGCTGGCCTTGAATGCGCTGGGCGCGTTGCGGGGAGAATTGCCGGTGCAGGAATATCGCTGACGATTGGACCGGCTGAGAGACACTTGCATTCCATTTATCAATCACTTGCACGGCTCGCGAGCAACACTTGTACGGCTCGCGAGCCGTGCAAGTGTCGTTCAAAGGATATTCTTGCCGACGTTTGTTTCCTCTCCTGACCGTTCTTTTTCTCTTCCGATTTGGAAATATTTTTCATTCTTTGGTGAAGCCGCCTGCCATTTCCATGCCGAATGCTCCGAGAACAGCGTGTTTCAGGTTTCTCAAGGTGAAGTTTCAACGCAATCGGTTGTGTGTCAGTGAGTTGCTGCGAAACTTCTTTCCAGCTTTCAACAGACGTGAAAGATGTGGTGAAACGTTATGTTTCACCGTAAGAGGCTTTTGATTAGAAGTTTATATTCCAGGTGAAGGCGTGACGGAAGATTCTCGAAACTTTGTTCCGAATGGGGTGTGGGGAGCGTGAAACGTCTTTCACAAGCTTTGGATGTGGTGTGGTTTGTTGTGATGTTTGATGAACAATGTCGGGGACACGGGGAGAGTGATTAGTCGGAGAAACCCATGACAGGAAGAAGAAAGTTGGTGTTAAGAGGAAGAAAGATAAAGATTGGAAGTGCCAGATTTCTCTTTGGCATAGTAAAGAGGAATCTGGCTGTGTTCTATACATTTTTTACATGAATAAAGCAGATAGAATGATGAAATATATCAAGGTCAAAAAAATGTTAGCAAGAAATACTCCTATTCCCCATTTCTTCCAACTGTCTTGTACTGTTATGAAATGGTTTATATCACGCCATTTTTTGTTTTCCCATGCCCATTTTGAACCTTTAATGCCGAAGATTATGTTAGGTATTAAGAATGTCCACCAACAGAACATGGCGATAAGGAAAGTCCACCACATGCCGTTAGCAAATCCCCATAACGGATAAAGGAAAAAAGCTCCCCAATTGAATTTGTTGATTTCTAATTCAATTTTCATGGTATTCTTTTCATCCTGTTTGATAACATTAGTCTGAGGATTTATGATAGTACCTGTACTTCCTGGCGATGACGGGTAGATTTTGGTAGGTTGTTTTACTTGTGGAAAATACATCAGAATCTTGTCCCAAGTTAAGGGGTACTTGTTTGCTATCAAGATTGAATCGCCTATTTTTATCGGTACCGTCCGGTGATGAACCATGTTACCGTTGATTACGGTGCCATTGCTGCTCATGTCTTTATAGAACAATCCCTCTCCATTGCTGTAAATCAAGGCATGTTTGTTGCTGACATAAACTTGATTAGGGCTATAAAGTATGTCGCAGTCGGAAGCCCTGCCGACTGTTACTTCCCGTGGTATCATATGTTACATTATTTTAAATAGTATGACGGATTTTTTTTTAGCATTGTATATTGCGTAGATGCCTTTATCGCTAAACTCGTAATCGGATTTGTAGGTACTGTTTATACTGGTTTGTACTTTCACCGGTCGGATATTTGATTTTACTATGTCCTTATATGTGAATCCCCATATAATATTTTTCTTTTTTTTGTCAATTGGTATTTCTTTGATTTTTACTATTTCTATCGCTTCGTCCTGTGTGTCGTTTTCAAAACGTGTTTCTATGCTTATTTTGGTGACAGATTCTTTTGATTTAATCAAATTCATGCAAGAATCACAGGGCTGGATAATGATATAACTTCCCTCTTCACTTACTTTGACTTCATGAGTTGCCTGTCGGTTGATAACTAATTCGCCTGGTCTTAAAAGGATATCGAAGAGAGGTTTATATTTAGGGTTGACTTCTTTTCCATATTCTGTTACTTCGGCCAACTGTACGCTTTTTGTTTCTCCATTCTCTGTTTGTATCAGTAGATAGTCCCCTATAGCGTCTTTGGAGTTGAAATTCTGCTCAATGATGATTCCCCGATAGGTTTCATTGTTTTTCAACCGAACAACGTCAATCAACTTACTTTGTTCAAACAAATCTTGGTTCGGGTTGATTTTTTTCATGGAATATTTTACGACTTTATTGGTCTCGAATACCTCAACCACTCCATTATCTCTGTATAGGCTGAGCGTTTTTCCTGGTACTTCTTCTACGTATTGCCCTTCAATTTCCTGTCCATTGTCCAGTTTGTATACCCTATTGATGCCGCTCAAAGCTGTTTTGGGACGTTTCTCTGCTTTTACTACGGCAATCGTATCCCAGTTGAGGGAGAATGAATTATTTCCCAAAGCAAGGTATTTGACTTTGGCTCCTTTTTCCAACACACGTACCTGATTTATGACTTTTCCGTCCATGTAGATATCACTTAAAACCAAAATGCGATTATCGCCTACTCCTTCGAACGCATCGTTTTTTTGTGCCCATTCTACCCATTCAGGTGACAGTTTTTTGATGTTTATTTCATTATCTCTGCATGAACTGACACCTGTTACATAGACTACTGCTTTTTGAGCAATGAAAGTGAAATCCTTTCCGGGTCTTTGCGTGGAGATATAGCCTTCCAACTCAGATCCGTTTTTTAACACCATTGTCTGCACGATAGTTGCGTGTATTGAGCTATAGCTCAGCAAGCAAAAAGTAATAAGAAGTAAATGTTTTAATTTCATGATGATATATTTTTACTATTATTTATTTTTAAAAAATGAGGGGAAACCTATCGGTGATAATCCTACATTTTTTGTCTGGATTTGTTCTTTGTTCAAAGTGTTGTCTGAAAAATCTCCTGTTCTGATGTGGCTAAACGCAGCAGAAAGCAATGGCTCGTTTATGTCACCCAATTCCATTTTGGTTGTTTCATATCCGCCAGGGATTATCTTATCGACAGGAATTCCTTTATCAGGAGTTGTTTCCATCATAGCATTATGGTATCTGAATATAATAGGTTGCAGTTCATATTTATATTTCTTATCGCTGATAGTCCATGAGCCTACTCCTTTTCCATAAGTTTGTTCGCCAATCAATACGACATCCATATATGGCTTGAGACAGATGATAGTGGCTTCGCTGGCAGATGCTGTGTATGAGGAAGTTAGAATATAAATCCTTTTAAGTTTCAGCCCATACATAGAGCTCCCTATATATGAACTTTGTCCATTATTGGGTGTTTCATAATATTCTATGGTTAATCCTTTTCCAGTTGTCTCTTTATATTCTGCTGTAACACGGTCGTTATAGCTGCATTGTTGGAATATTTGTCCATAACCATTTTCTGGTATGATAGAGTTGCATAAGTAACAACAAGTGCGGACATATCCTCCGGGGTTATAGCGCAGGTCTAAAACTAATTCTTCAATAGAGTTTTCGTAGAATTTTCGCATGCTGTTTTCTAAGTCAGCAACAGCATTGAATTCTAAATAACATAAATACCCCACTTTACGGTTATTTATGGTATAAATTGAATCTATATAGACAGTATTCTGATAGCTATCCCATTTTTTAGTATTTATCGAAATGCATCCTTCAGGATGAAACTTACCTTCGATCCACGTTCCTTTTTCAAATGTTAGAACTTCTTCTTGCGTTTGAATTTCACGTAACCATTCTCCTCTGGAAAGTGTCTGCTTAAGTTCTTTGGAAGTGACATACAAAACTTGAAGAAATCGCTTATTGTCTCCAGTCTGATACTCCTGGTAAGCAAAACCATAATCCGTTTTTTCTATATTTCCGGTGTAATCTGTGTTTCGCTTGCAATATGAAAAACGATCTTCGGGAGATAACAGAGTTTTGTAGAATGTTACAGGGTCTGTGGTATAATCACATGCCAAAGAATCTGGTAGTTGTTCTCTCCATAAGTAATAGTGATTCATTTGGCCGTAAATCCACCTGTTTTCTTCATCGTAAACTCCAATCACTGGATTGTCCACAAGTTCATCCGACAATGGATTATCATTGTCGGATGAACAACTGCATAAAAATATCAGGCATAGTCCAAAGAAAAGTCTTTTTATCATACCTTATTATTAGAAAGGATTATTTGATATCTTTCAGATACAACTTATTTCCTTTAGCTGGAGTATAAACTTCTTCTAAGGTATTTATATGGGGTATGCTTAAACTTCTGGTATCACTGCCGTTTACCTTTCCGTATTCAGCAGTGATTTTGCCACTTTCTTCATCTTTCAGGTTAAGAATGAAAGCCCATTCATCTCCTGCTTGTGGAGTAATGGTCATAATACTCGAAAGGTCGATCTGCTCATTTTCTGTTAAACAGGTAAATCTTAGATTTTGGTTGGAAACAGGCAGAATATAGTAATATCCATATACGCCACTTGAGGAGGGATAGTCTGTTACATCAATAAAATCAATCCACCAGTCAAAACTTCCGTTGTTGTTTTGAGCCGTGATTGAATAGCTGCCATCCATGTTGAATACACATTGTTCAGCTATTTTTGAGGTTTCCAAGCCTATAGTAACTACATCCGGAAATGTATGTATATTTTGATACCAGATAAAATAAATGGCACCGGTAGGCTGTACGTTTATTGTAATGTCTGGCTGTGATGTTCCGTCGACAGAAAAATCTTGTTTGGAGATGCCAAGAATTTTGTTCTTTCCTCCAATATATCCGGCATCATTAATATAAGTGTCGGCCAATCTCTGGTGGTCGCTTAATGTCCAATATTCAGAAACAGTGCCTGATGCTTTTCCTATAATGTCGGTAATGGCAATAGCGGTATATGAACCTTGAGGCAATGCGATACCAGAATTCATAATGACAGAATAGTTAGTGAAATATTGTGTATCTTCTTTTACAAGAATGCCATCAGTTCCATAAATTAGCAAGCGAATTCTTAACTGATAGTCTGTATCGAACGATTCCAAATCTCCAGCTTGCCATTCCCACGTGAATGGAGCGATAACTGTGGATGGATTGATTTTGAAATTAGTTGTGTGACTGATAGTAATATCGTCATTCGTACATGAAGTAATAAACGCCATGATGAGGGCAAATGCCCCAAATAGATTTTTTTTCATACAATTTGCTATTATCGTTATTTTATAAGATTGAACAGCCAGCCTACTGATACGGTAACCGTGCTGACTTTTCCATTAAAATTCCCGGCAAGTTCGCTCATGCCTAAATTATACCGTGCACTTGCTGTAAATCCATTTTTACTCTTATATCCTATTCCGGCAGTGAGCATTACGTCATAACCTTTTATTTCCTCTGTTTGTATTACAATGTTTCCACTTTGAATCTTCTCAGGAGAACTGTTCAATGTGCCGCAGATGGTAGGGCCAAGTTCGATGCTCAGTTCCGGCATGACAAAATACTGAGCCAAAATAGGCACTTCAAAATAGGACAATTTCAGATTTTCATAATCAGTTTTAATGGTTCGTTGAGAGTACATTGCTTCCAGTTGTATACCGAATCGTCCTGTACCGCCTTCTGCCTTGGGCGTACGGCGTCCAAAATGAATACCGGCAGCCAATCCGCCTTGAAATCCTATTCCGCTTTTCGGATTTAATCCAAACTCGTCTGACAGTCCTGTCATAGAAGCAAAGTTTACTCCTGCCTTAGGTCCTAAATAGATGCGATATGGGGAATCTACTATTGTTGTGGCAAATTCCTCCTCTTCCTGTGCCGATACGGTAAGCGTAAATACGGCCATGAATAAAAATAAGAAAATCTTTCTCATACTTATGCTTGTTAAAATTAAATAAATGGTTTGACTTTGATTTGTTTATTCTTACTTATTCCATCGGATGTTTTGACAAATATCTCAACTGATTTACGCTCTGTAATATTGCGAATAGCAGTGGAGACTCTGATACTACTCTCAGGAGGAACAGATACTTGTTTAGTTACTATTTCTATGCCGTTTCCTTCGAAGGTAACAGTTGTATTCAAAGTTTCGAACGATCTGTTTGTAAGAACCGCATATATAGTGATTTCGTTATTGCTGTTCGCCCGTGCATAACCGAATTCGTCTATTACAATATCTTCTGTTGTCTGTGGTTCAGTCAAAACAAGGGGTGCAGAAACGATATAGTTGAACTTTACGTTTCGTACGTCTTCACACAGAAGTAGCCCATCAGCGCGTAATTCAAATAGATATGAATCCTCCTTCTCTTCTTTGTTTTTAGGTGACGGGATGAATGTGTAACCTCTTCGGCCGTTTTCTGAAACAGCTGTGGAAATATCCATTTTATCTCCGGTTCCCTGCCCTTTATATACTGATAATGCAAATTCTTTACTTGCGTATTCGTTTGGAATTGAAAGGGTGTAGCTGACCTTTTCGCTTTTTCCGTCCTTTATATTGACAACCGATTTATCTATATTGGCTATGATAGAATTGTTGACGAGTTTCAGTACTCCGTATTTCCCGTTTAGTTTTACTTTGGCATATCCCTCTCTGAACGGGGCTGCTTCTGAAAATTGAGCCGGTAAGACCATTACTCCATCTTGGGTTCTATAACCTTTCCCATTCTTGTCTGAAAATACTTGAATGGCATCGTTGGAAACGGGTGTCGATTGCATTGTTTCATTAGCACTTGTGGAAGTGCGGAACTCATAGTTCTTTAGTTTTCCGTTTCCAGCCTGTTTGGCTTCTCGAAGGATTCTGCCGGATGTATTTATGATACACCGTTTCACCCCTACAGACTTGCCTTGTACGAAAGCTTCCCCTTTTTCGTTGAATGAAGTCCCACTGACCAGGATATATCCTTCTGTCTCCAATTGCGTAGACAGTTCCGTCCCGTTTTCGCGTAAATATGCAATTTCTCCTTTCTTTTTATAAACACATGCCAATCCTTCATAGAAAGGATAGGTTCTGTAGTACTGGCATTCTTTGAACAAAGTTCCGTCTGTTTGCAGATAGCCATATTTATTGTTGGCATCAAAGATGACCAGTTTGTTTTCTAAAAAGAATGGATATTTTTCGGTGATATAATATTGGCCTGTAACATCGATTTTTTCATACGTTTTTTGGCTGATAATACCCTTTACTACATATTTTTCTTTTTCGTATTGTAATGCCAATGCAAAATATCCGTAGAAGGGCGTTATCGAGTCATACTCGGCAGGTATCAGTTCTTTTCCTGTGATATCGGCCAGACCGACTTTGCCCTGCTTTCTGATTTTATACAGATTACCATACTCCTCCAGCGATTCGTATTGAGGAGTAGTGGACCAGAGTGCTGTTTGAGCTTGTGTCAAACAGCACATCCAGGAAAATGCCCAACATATAAATAAGGTCTTTCTCATTATTGTTCTAACTTATCTGTCTTTTCCAATAGTTCTTTCACATATTTGGCTAATACGCCTTTTGACATTGTTGTATTGTTAATAGATTTGTTTATAACTCCTACCAAACGGCCTTTTTTATCCAATATAGGTGAACCGCTAGCTCCGCCAATGACTTCGCCTTGTAAATCAACTTCATACTTTCCTGGTGTTTTGCTGGCTTTTACCTCATTCAGCAGAGGTTTCAATCCGCCATCTTTGTTGTTGAGATTTAGTCCTGTACCGGCGGGATAGCCAATATAATAATAAACTTCTTCCAACGGTTCGACCTTTTTGCTGTCTGTTATGGCTTTTGATATGTCAATGATATTTTTGATCGTAGCTGGTGTCTGTTTGCTGTTGAGCTGCATGACAGCTAAATCTATTTTCTCATCCTCAGTTTCATTAATTACTGTGCACCGATCAAATTCATCCATTGAATTGTAAAAATGGTTGGAATATCCTACAGCAATGTAGTCATGTGCTCCGGTAATTTCGATTGGTGATTCTTTGTATGTCGATATCAATGAACTCAACACTTTTAACGAAACTCCTTTCTGGTACAAATCAATTAGCCATGGCTTCAGTAAGAAAGAAGATCTGTTAAAACGATCAATTTCGCTATCTGTTCTTAATGAATTGATGGGTAACCACATATCTCTAAGAAGTTTAATTTGCAGTTCAATTTGCGTCTTTTCATCTTGGGAAATGTATTCCCACGGGCATGCCACATGTCTGTTGGTTATCATTTTGCCATCTTCCGAAATAAAGAAAGCGGTACCTGAATATCCCATTGGTGAATAATCATTTCCGATTATGCCATAATTCCCTTCTGAATCTGTTCCTACGCTAAATATTTCCGGATAATCAGATACTTTATATTCTTTCATTATCTGAATGAAAGGATCATTTACAATCTTTACATTGTAATGATAGTAACCATGTACATAGGCAACAGCCGGGATGTAATCTTTAGGTTTGAGATTGGGCTTGATAAACTGCATAACTCCAAATACTATGCCGACAAGAATTACCGCCACGGCCAGAAAGCCGGCAATGGATTTAAACGGGGATGGTGGAATATAAGACTTTATATCTACTGGAACGCCACCGCATACTACTACATCCTTACGTTTGATGCGGATATTCTGCCCGGGGGTTATTTTGTTTCCATTTACCGTTGTTCCGTTCTTGCTATGGTCTTGGAGGTAGGGCTTTCCATCCTTGCCTATCTTTAATGTCGCATGGTAGCGGCTGACTGTGTTACCGGAAATCTGAATTTCGTTCCGGAAATTGGTACCGATGCCGTACATCGCTTTAAAGTTGCTGTTATTCTCGGGCATAGGTATCTGGTTCCACATCAACTCCACGTCGCCAAATCGGATAGCGTCTCCCCGACGGACAGAAATAGCCACACCGGGTTTAATCGGTTTGTTCATGAGGAATGTACCGTTTCGGCTGTTTTTGTCTTCCAGCAAGATGTCACCGTTGTTTAGAATGGTGATTTCTGCATGGAGGGAACTTACTTTGTCGCTATGCAAAGTTATATCGCAAGCTGCGTCTCTTCCTATCTTTAATAATCTCATAATCGTATCGTTTTTTAATTATCCAATCGGTCTGTCATTCTTTGTGGAATCTGATTTCGATTTGTTTTCATTCTTGTCTTCATTCTTTTTTTTATCCTTTTCTCCCTTTTTTTTGTTGGGTTTGTCAGGATTGATTAATTCAGTTTTTTTCTTTCCCTGTTCTTTTTCTTTGGCTTTATCAGTTGAGTCTTTTTTAGCAGTTTCTTCTTTCTTCATATCTGTGGAATCCTTTTGGACTTCTATGGTAGGTTGACTTCCTTTATTGGTGGGGGTAGAATCCGGGGTGTAATAGGTATAACCCAGCCATGCGCATACCGCAACCACTACCGTAATAATCCCTATTAGGATGTATCGCATAGGCTGATTGGTTGTGGCAGGTACGGCATTCCAGTCAAGTTTAGCTATATGGGCGAAAGAGATGATGTCCTTCTTGCTGACAGGAACTGGTACGTTAGGCGAAATTCGGATGCCGTTCACATAGGTGCCGTTCCGGCTTTGATCCATGATAGTGATTTTCCCTGAAGAGGAAATGGTGAGCACTGCATGTCTTCTGCTTATTACATCCGTACTGTCGTTAATCACAATGTCGCAGTTCTGGTCTCTTCCTATAGATAATGCTTTCATGATAATCTCCTCCTGCTACTTTAGTCTTTTAATTTCTTTTTCAATATCACTTCGATATTTTCCTTGAGATTGGAAGCGTTCTCGTCTTTTAGTTGCAATTCGATTTCCCGAAGGACGTTTCTGAACTTTGTTGTATCTTTTGTTAACTTATTAGCTACTTTTGTAATAGAATCAACCCGATTCTCTAATGCTTTGTTGCTTCTAACAAGTTCTTTTTCGTTATAGCCTGACATGCTGACAGACAAGTATATATTTGCTATGAGACTTATGACACATACCATGCCAATCAGTGCTAATATTTGCTTGATTCTTTTACTCATTTTTTCTTTCTGTATAGAGTTTAACTTTGTTTCTACGATTGCTAATGTCAGATTATCATGTCCTCCACCACTAGAGTGTCCAATGTTGTCTATTTCCGTTGCCATGTTATCGACTACATTGGCCAACACTAATTTGCGGTTGGTTGCCAGTTTGATAATCTGCTTTTCCTCCATGGCTCCATGTATCCCGTCGGTACATAGCAGGAAACGGTCGCCAACTTCGTAAGGCCTTTCTACTACTTCTACCTCCACATCCAGTTTGATTCCTAATGCGCGCGTTATGACGTTGGATTGAGCAGACAGCCGTGCTTGTTCTTCTGTGATGACTTTCTGCTTTACTAAATCAAAAACCATCGAGTGGTCGAATGTGCGGAATATTTTCTTGTGTCCTCTTAGCTGATAAACACGGCTGTCACCTACATGCGCAATGGTGGCCGATTGTGAGTTTATCAACAGAACGGTACAAGTAGATCCCATCCCTTGCAGCATGGGTTGTTCGTTGCCTGCTGCGATAATGGCCATATTTGCTCGTCGGATAGCTTTAATTAAGATGTTGGAGACTTTTTCTTGCTGGTCGGCTTCTTGCACTCCTGCTATGATCTCCTTTACGGCAATACTGGATGCGGTTTTTCCTCCGGGACCCCCTCCCATGCCGTCGCATACTGTCACAAGGAATCCTCTTGGGGTGTCTGCCCAAGAAAACGAATCCTGGTTTTCAGCTCTTCCTCCTATCCTTGACTCGGCAAATCCAGTGATAAGTGGAGATTCGGTTTTCAATTGTACTAATTCCATTGTTTATAGAATGAATATTAATAATAATATGATGATAACAGCCAAGCCGGCAATACCTCCAATACAGATATTTTGGTTGCGTTCGAGCCAATCTTGCAATTGTGTCGTAGTGGATGCGGGAGGCATCATCGCTTGTTTGATGGCTGTTTTGAATTCAGTAGCATTTTGATAGCGTTTGGATTGGTCCTTTTCGGTCGCTTTCCAGATGACCTGCATCAGTCTCTTGGGGATTTTGTCATTGTAAGGCAATGCCTCTTTCATTTGCTTGGAAAGGGTTTCAGCTTCAGTTGGCGCATCGAATGGGTTGACTCCTGTCAGCAATTCATAAAATGTTACTCCCAATTCATAAATATCTGTTGCTGCGTTAATCATTGTGCTGCTGTTTTTGTCGCGGGTGATTTGTTCAGGTGCCGAATATTGGGGCGTACCAATGAATCCAAAGGCTGAAAATTGATTGCCTCCATTCATTCTCGCAATTCCCAAATCCATCAGACGGATATTTGATTCGTTTTCTATCATAATGTTTGAAGGCTTGATGTCACGATGAACAACTCCACGTGAATGTACGTAGTCTAATGCGTCCAAGATAGGGTATATGACATGGCAAATTTTATCAACTTTGTCCGTAGCGTCTGTTAGATATTGTTTTACATAGGTGTCTATTTGCATTCCGGCAACGAATTTGCTAAGGATAAATACCGGTCCACTATTCGGCCCGTATTCGCAATAGCCTATCATTTCTACCAAATTCTGATGGCGAAATGCTAATGATGCCTCTTGCTTGGCACGGTCACGAATCATTTTATTGTTTGCAAAGCAATCTTTTACGCGTTTAACCGCTATTTTTTCTCCATTTTTACAACGAAATCCTAAATAGACAGTTCCCATTGCTCCACTTCCCAACGGTTCATCAGATGGATTATAACAATACCATTCGCCCATAACAAATAGATAAATGTATGGATCACCTGGACGTTGTACTACATTTTGTTTTGGTGTCTGCATTATTAAACTGTTATTCTAAATTCTTGAATTCCTTTGCATAATCTTTGTATATCTTCTTTACAGACTGTATTATCTGCTCATTTTGATCTTTGGTCGCGATTTCCAATGCACGGTCTAAGTATTTTTTTGATTTTTGTAGATCTCGTGTATTGGGGTCTAAGGATATTCTGTCGCCTACTAAGAAATCTAACCCTAAGGCATAAAGCGAATTGCAGTCGTTGGGATTGATTTCTACCGATTTTTGGAGTAACAAATGAGCTTCTTGGCTATTGGCCTTGATTTTCGAAGCTAGTTGTAAAGTCCAAATGGAATCGGGAACGTTGTCGTATTCTTTTCTTGTTTTTCCGTCGAATTTTAATCGGCTTAATAAATAGGTTGCGTCATAATTCCCTTCTTCCATAAGCGTATTCAACTCCTTCAATCCTTCGTGAGCCGTTTCCGCAGATTTCAATTTTTCGACAGCTTTGCTATATTCTGTTTGGGGAGTGGTTGCAATTGCTGGGGTAGAGAAATCTGTTGTTGTACCTTCCTCTCTTGTCCCTTTTACTATCCATATTATGGCAGCAATGATAATGAGTGAGCCTACTCCAATTGATAGCCATTTTCTTGTTTGATTATATTTACTTATGCCAATAATTTTAGGCGAAGTTGGAGGTAGTTTGTCTATTTCTACCCTGAATTCAGCTGCGCTTTGGAAACGGAGCTCTTGTTTTTTGTTGGTGGCCTTTGCTATAATTGCTCGTATATTCTTACTCGGTATCGTGTTCAATGGCATCCGTTTGTGCAGTTGCATGTCAAGTACTTCGTGGTTGGCACCCTCGAAAGGACGTGTTCCCATATAAAGCTGATAGAAGAGGATGCCAATGGCATAAATATCGGTAGTGACGTTTTGATGTTTGACATCTCCCAATACTAATTCAGGCGCAGCATACCAAGGTTTTCCCATGAATACGCCTGCAGTGGTCAGTGCCTTGTCGTGCGTATTCAATGAGTTGATGTATTTGGCTATACCAAAATCAATCAGTTTGATATGTCCTTTTTTGGTTATCATGATATTAGTAGGGTCTATATCGCGATGAATATATCCCGCATCGTGTAAGGCCATGACTCCCGACAAGATACTTCTTATAATGGTTATTGCAAATTGGTAAGGATTGTTTTGATAATCCCGATACAACTTCTCCGCAAAAGGAATGACAACTCCGTTTTGGTCCGTAACTTTCCCTTGTAATAGATCGTCCAGCATTACCCCCTCTAATAGTTCACTGACTACATGGTATCTTTTTACAACTTCGCCTATTACATTCCTTTCTGACGTTTCAATGAACCCCAGCATTTCTATCAGGTTGTCATTGCGTAGTTGGATAGATGCTTCGCGCCGTGCTCTTTCAATCACATGATCCGGCAAATCGCTGAACATGAATTTGATTGCGACCAATTTGAACGTGCCGGTTCGTTCATCTACACATTTTCCTTTATATACCTTTCCCATGCCTCCTTCACCTAATGGCTTGTCTGCAGAGTCAAACTCATAGTAAAGGTGGTTTTGTTTTTCGTATTCGCTTTGTAATCTTATAATTGCCATCCTTGTTATATTTACTAAAGTTTCCGTTTAGTATTTACATTCCTACCGTACCACCGGGCTTAATCGAACCGCTTCCGTCCATTCCTACAGTTCCGTCCGAATTATAAGGATTGTAGTTCCCGGTCGTTCCTGTAAATTTTGGCGGAAAATCTGTATCATCATACCCCGGTTGCGTGTTCCCTCCCGGTGAATAGGGATCCGGCTCATTGTTTGGGAATTCTCCAGGATTATTGATCGGTATGAAGTTGGGGGCTACTTTCAAACCCAAAGCTTTTACGTCAATCAGTAAAATGACCAATTCGTAGTTTTCTCCAATTGTTATTATATCTCCGTTGAAACATTCCATTGCTGAAAATCCAAGACTTTCTCCATTTATCATTGTTCCATTTGTAGAACGGGTATCGCTGATTGAGGCTATCGTCTTTTCTGGATTTTTCATTTTACGAACGACTAACACGGCATGCTCCCCTGATACAGTACCTTCTTGCAAACATATGTCACATTTGGGAGAACTGCCGATAGTGTTTTGTCCTAAATATAGAGGCCAATATTCACCTATGCCTTGGCGTGAAATAGAATATAGAAAACCGAAAACTGGTTTGCCAGGCTTAGTATGCGTGTGCATGCTTTCTTCAAAAGACGTGGAAGCGTGTGCCTTAGGTTTATTAACACTTTCCATTCCAGGAACTATAGTGCCTTTTGTAGAATATCCTCCATTATTGCCCCTTGAATAAAAATCTGTGGGCTGTTCATTTCCAAAGTTTCCTCCGGATTCCATCCCGGGGACTACAGTTTTGTTTTGTGACATAATATTATAAATTAACTAATTATATTATTACCACAAAAATATTGAAATTATTTTTTAAAAAAAAATTACCTGATGTGTTGGTTTGCACTAAATGTTTTTTTTGATGGATTATGCAGTCGTAAATTGATACTATTCGGTAGAAAAAACAGAGAATGAAAATGTGATGTTTGATAAATAATGCCAGAGTTATGGAAAGGGGAGGATAAGGCGGAACGATAATCCATGGTAGGAAGGCGAGAGTTGGGGGGAAGAAAGAGAAAGGTTGAGAATATCAAATAAATCTAATCCGAATTATCGAATCACAATATATTTGAGCAATTTCTCCTTGTCTGTACCGCCTTTATTTGAAGGAGTTGTTTAAAGGCGGTTGGACAGTGGAATGCAGATAACTGTTCTGCATGGGGCATATTGCCTCCTGAGTCAGGAAGACTTTATCACCGAAATAAGGTACGAGACGGCCGTGACAAGCAGTACGATACCTGCAAAAACGAGCAGATTGCTGAGGAAACTTTTCTGGTTCAGCTCCGCTACCAGTTTCTTCTTGAAGAAAACAAGTAGGAAAGCCGCACCGGCAATTAAGAAGGCTCTGCCAATGAAGCCGTAAGGGATAAAGAATGCCGATGCTATCAAGGCAAGGGCCAGCGGACGGAAAATGTTTTCTTGATGTTTCATGGTTGGTATCAATTATAGATTTGTTTTCATTGTTTATTGCGAAAATAAAGTTTTCGAATAGTTGATAATGTTATTATTACGTTAATATTATGTTATTGAATCTGATACAAAATTAGCCAAGTTTTTCTTTTTGTCCCTGATTAGTGATATTTTTTTTCGAAATGGCGCGAATGAGTGCAAATTTGTTTATCTTCGTAGATTATTTGTTGACATTGTATTAGCTTTTTGCATAAAGATATTATGAAAAAATATATTAAAATATTTACAATATTAGGACTGATGTCTATCTTGATTATACAGTTCACGTGGTTATATTCGTCTTTTCAAGCTATAAAACAAAATATTGCCCGAGAAAGTAATATGCTTTTAAAGGAAGCTATTGATAGAGAAGTCTTTATTCGAATAGATAGTCTTAATCCAACAGAAGATATTGTTGTGAGCCAAGAGTCCACTTTAGAAGGAGAAGTTAAAGTACAAACAGAGTTTTTACAAGAAGCTGCATTAAAATATGGTTCGGATGTTTCATTATATAGATTACAAACTATCTTTAATAATTTATTACTTGAAAATGAAATGCCAGAGATTATTCGTATTGATAAAATAATAGATAATGATTCTATATTAGAGTTCATTGGGACTACAAAATCTTCCTGGGGGGATATTAAGACGAAACGGATTCCTATACGGTTAGATAGATCTGTTGTTTTACAAGCTGTATTGGCAAACCCTGTAGCATCTGTTTTTAAGCGTATGGGGCTTCTAATTGTTGCAACTGCAATTTTGATGTTTTTTGTAATAGGATGTCTTTTTTATCAAATTAGGATCATATTGAAATTAAACAGGATCTCCCAAATCCGTGAAGACTTCTCTTATGCTCTTATCCACGACATGAAGAATCCGCTCAGTACCATATTTACTACGCTGAACTTCTTGCATACCGGTCGTTTGGACGACAAACCCGAAAAAAGAGAGAAATACTTTCGGATAGCAGAGGGCGAGGTTGACCATTTGTTGACGCTGACAAATAAAGTTCTGACAGTATCGAAACTGGAGCAGCATAAACTGGACATGCAAAAAGAAAAAATCGAGTTGCTTCCTATGATAGACAAATTAGTCGATAAGTTTACTGCCAAAGCGGATAAACCGATATGTTTTATTAAAGACTTGCAGGCAACAGAGGTATATGCCGATGCGGAATACTTGGAAGAAGTGTTGGATAATCTGATAGACAATGCCGTCAAGTATTCGAAAGAGAATGTAGAGATCACCCTCAGTTCGTCGTGCAACGGCAGGCACACCTTCCTCAGGGTGCACGACAACGGAATAGGCATTTCGGATAAAGATCAGAAAGTGATATTCAACAAATACGAACGTGGTGCCGCCGGACGTCGGAAACGGAAACAGGGGGCTTCCGGTTTCGGTCTGGGGCTGAACTTCGTGCAACAAGTAGTGGAGGCACACGGTGGGAATATATTCGTAAACAGCATTGAAGGCGAATTTACCGAATTTGTTATATCTCTGCCGTTGCAAGATTTGAATTAGAAACAGCTTGTATGATTAATTCTCTATGAGTGGTGGTGCTAACATTAACGATCTTGATGTTTCCTGGTTACTTTATGCGATAATGTTGTTTACTACGGTGTTTATTTCTGATAAATTTCGTGCATCGTATGATGATATCAACGCTTTCGAATCGGAAGGTGCTATAGCATGAATGTCAGGTACCCTTAGTTTTCTGATGTATTGGCTCTGCCAGCGCGGATATCCTCCGTTCATGTGGTTGGCCAGTTGGGATAACTGGGATGTAATGAAATCGGACATCAGGACTGCACTTAGCATTTTGAGACTGTCGACATCACCTCCTGTGATGTAGTACAGGTTGTGGTGCGGATAGTAATGTCCGTTGTCTATCAATATTAGGCTGTTTGCCGAAATGTCCGGTAACAATATTTTGGGTTGCGATACGAGTTCTTTGTATATCCGGTCGATTGTGCGATACCAGTGTGATGGCTTTTTTTGTGATACATACCTGCTTTGCAGCGTTTTTTGATGAGCTTCCAAATAGGCTTTGGCTTTAGGAAACAGATAAAGGTCGATTATTTTGCCGTTTTCATCGAACGGATTGAATATATAATTGCCACTCCAGCACAGCCGATTGTTTCTGATATCTTTGGATGTGAGGATGGGGAGTAACAACTCTTCTTCTATCAATTCAGGCAAGTCTTTTCCGATGAATATCTTATCGGCACCGGTGGCTACTCCTATGCCGATTTTGAATCCCATATCTTCGATGGAGGTAAGCTTGTTTATGCCGGATGCTGTGTGGAAGGTTTCGTTCCAGTTGCCATTGCGGGGCATTCGGTAGTGGAGGGCTGTAGCTTCGGGCAGCGGCATATTGTTCAAGTCGTTCACCTCTATATATTGGAACGATTCTTTTGTGGGGCTGTTCTCGATAAGGCTGATGGCAGGATATGCGATAACTTCCTCCTGAAAAGGATTCACTTTTTCCAAGTTGACGATTGCCAGCAAGCGGAAAGATGAAGAAATCAGGTTACGCAGATTGTGTCCATACTGGTTTTTCATCCATCGGTTCGAGCAGATAAAACAGTGTTTGCCGCCAAGACGCAAACTCCGCAGTGATTTTTCGAAGAAAGCCACATATAAGTCTGCTCTATATCTGAATGTCGGAAATAATTTCCGGTACAATTCTTTTTGAGGTACGGCTATTTGTTCGTGACGTACATAGGGCGGGTTCCCGATTATCAGGTCAGTATTCGCTACATCGGCTATGAGGAAATCTTCGTTTCTGAATATATTATCATTTATGTTTATTTCGGGAAAATGCGAATGTATTCTGTTTATGCTGATATCTATGTTTTTCTGATCGATGTCATAGCATATCAGACAGCGGTTTATTGCTTCGGAAGGATTGAATCCGAATACATGGGCCGACCGGATCAGGCGTGCGATTATTTCGATGACGAACTCGCCTTCTCCGCAGGAAGGCTCTATAACGTTCACCGATGACAAATCGCGGTCGGGAGTATATCCCGACAAATCCAACATGTATTTCACGACGTCCGGCGAAGTGAATACATTATCGCGTATCTTTCCGGTAGGTCTGGTCTTGCTCATCTTATGCAATAAATTCGTTTGCTACGCCTTGCAGGTGCCCGGCGAAGGCAGTCAGGAAATTGTTTATTGAAATGTCTGATGCTACATCGCCGTATGTAGAAGAGTCTGATGTCCAAAGTAGGGCCGTGGCGGTATAATGTCGCTCAAGAATCAGTTTGCGGCACAAAATAGCATATCTGTCGATATACGATGTTTCCTTGAATTCTTCCAGTACCTTGAAATGCGGTTCGGTTACTCTGATAATGGAAGTTGATTTCTTGCAACGTTCTACAGCCATTAGGTATCCAACCCAAGGCGCGTTTTGATTGGGAAAAACATTTTCACGAAACGCAGTCCATAGATCTACTGCCGACCCCAGCGCTTCTTCTGTCCGATTATTGAAATTGTTTCCGAATGATCCGACTTGGGACTTGAACTCGATAGCTGCAATCAATTTGTTAGTAGGCGATACAATCAAGAAATCCCAGTCTTTTGTCGGTCGGAAGTAACCGGGTAATTGATTGCGCTTGGTATAGATGCAGTTTTGCGGGATACCCATGTCTGTGGCTACTTTGGCGAGCAGTTCAACGAATCCGTCCATTTGTTTTCCTCCAGTAACAGCTCCTCTATTCCCTGTGTCGCGATTATTTCGATCAAGTTGGCTGTTCAATTGCCTGTTACGGGTGTCCCAGAAACAAGCAATTGCTTTTTGTATCATTTCGGTATAATTCCTTATATTGAACAGCATATTTTTAGTGAATATGAGATTTATGAAGGTATGATTTCGTAATTCTTTATTTCGTCACCAGCATCAGCCCCACACCACGGACAGTTTTGATTTCGATATCGTCATCGGCTTCGAAAAGCTTGCGGAGCTTGGAGACGAAGACGTCGAGGCTGCGCGAGGCGAAGTAGTCGTCTTCCGTGTTCCAGCAGCGGCTTAGGATGGCTTCGCGGCGGACGGTCTCGTTCTTGTTCTGGGCCAGAATCTGTAGTAGTTTGGTTTCGGTGGCGGTCAGTGTCTGACGCTGACCGGTACGGTCGTTGCGCAAGGTGCCGTGTTCGGTGTCCAGGGTATAGGATCCGAATTTGCAGAAACCGGTCTCTGTGCGGGTATGTGTGCCCTGCGTCATCTTCAGCACAGCCTTCATGTGCGCGTCCAGTTCGTCGGCAATGAAGGGCTTTTTCACGTAGTTGTTCACGCCCAGTTCGTAGCCATGCTTCACGTCCTTGGGCGAGGTGAGGGCCGAGGCGAAGAGGATAGGCGTGTCGGCATCGGTTTCGCGGATGCGCCGTACCATCTCGAAGCCGTCCATCACGGGCATGTCGATGTCGCTGATGATGATGTCGGGTCTGAACGTTTCCCATACTTTCAGTCCTTCTTCGCCGTTGGCAGCCGTCTGTACTTCATAGCCGCCGATGATGTCTTCCAGTCCGCACTGCACCACGTAGCGCAGGTTCGGATCGTCTTCTACCAGGAGTAACTTGATCATGGTTTCTGTGTATTTTCTGGCAAATATACGTATTTTGTAAACATCTTAACGAATAAGCCGCCAACTAATTAACCTGTTTCTAACTGGGCATATTGAAAAAAAGAAGAGGGTGCGTCGCCGTAGCAATGCACCCTCTTACGCTATATATAGAATTGATTACGTCCGTTAGTCTTTGTTGTTGGACTTCTTTTCTCTTCTCGGTCTTTCGGGACGTTCCGTATAGCCTTCGGGCTTCGGAATCAGTACCTTGTGAGACAGTTTGAACTTACCTGTCTTCGGATCGATTTCGAGCAGTTTCACGTCGATGTCGTCGCCTTCCTTGATTCCGGCTTCTTCTACGGTTTCCAGACGCTTCCAATCGATTTCGGAGATGTGGAGCAGACCGTCCTTGCCCGGCAGGAACTCAACGAACGCACCGTAAGGCATGATGGAGCGAACCTTGCCTTTGTATACTTCGCCTACTTCGGGGATAGCTACAATGGCCTTGATCAGGCGGATAGCATCGTCGATGCTCTGCTTGTTGTTGCCGGCAATCTCGATACGGCCCACGTTGTCCACTTCTTCGATGGTGATGGTAGCACCGGTTTCTTCCTGCATACCCTGAATGATCTTTCCGCCCGGGCCAATGACAGCACCGATAAATTCTTTCGGAATGGTCATTGTTTCGATGCGCGGAGCGTGCGGTTTCAGGTCGGCACGCGGTTCGGCGATGCACTCGGTCAGTTTGCCCAGAATGTATTCGCGACCTTCTTTAGCCTGCAACAAGGCTTTTTCCAGAATATCGTACGACAGACCGTCTACCTTGATATCCATCTGAGTGGCGGTGATACCGTCTTTGGTTCCGGTTACCTTGAAGTCCATATCGCCCAAGTGGTCTTCGTCGCCCAAGATGTCGGACAGAACGGCATATTTCTCTTCACCCGGATTCTTGATAAGACCCATGGCGATACCTGAAACAGGTTTCTTGATCTTCACACCAGCATCCATCAGTGCCAATGTACCGGCACATACGGTAGCCATGGAAGAAGAACCGTTGGATTCGAGGATATCGGAAACAACGCGCACTACGTACGGATAGTCTTCAGGAATTTGTCCTTTCAGCGCACGCCATGCCAAGTGACCGTGACCGATTTCGCGGCGACCTACACCGCGCTGTGCTTTAGCTTCACCGGTAGAGAACGGGGGGAAGTTGTAGTGCAACAGGAAGCGTTCTTTATCTTGGTTGAGAACATCGTCTACAATCTTTTCGTCCAGCTTGGTACCCAGTGTGACGGTAGACAATGACTGTGTTTCACCACGGGTGAAGATAGCTGATCCGTGAGGGCCAGGCAGGTAGCCAACCTCGCACCAGATGGGGCGTATCTCGGTTGTCTTACGTCCGTCCAGACGCTTGCCTTCGTCGAGGATGCAGCGGCGCATAGCCTCTTTCTCGACATCGTGATAGTAGCGGTCGATGAGCGGAGCTTTTTCTTCGAGTTCCTCTTCAGTGAACTGTGCTTTGAATTCTTCGCGGATGGCATCGAAAGCGTCCTGACGTGCGTGCTTGTCACGGTTGCCTTCGCTGGCGATGGCGTATGCCTTGGCGTAGCAAGCGTCGTGAACGGCCTGACGAAGTTCTTCGTCGTTCACTTCGTGGCAATATTCGCGTTTTACAGTCGAACCTACTTCTTCGGCCAGTTCCATCTGTGCCTTACACTGAATCTTGATAGCTTCGTGGGCTGCCTTGAGGGCGGCGAGCAGTTCTTGCTCGGAAACTTCTTTCATTTCGCCTTCCACCATCATGATGTTTTCGTAAGTGGCACCTACCATGAGGTCCATATCGGCCTTTTCAAGTTGTTCGAAAGTCGGGTTGATAACGAACTGTCCGTCGATACGTGCAACACGTACTTCAGAAATAGGACCGTTGAAGGGGATATCTGAAACGGCAAGAGCGGCTGAAGCGGCTAATCCGGCCAGAGAATCCGGCATGTCTACACCGTCTGCCGAAAAGAGGATGATATTGACATATACCTCTGCGTGGAAATTGTCGGGGAATAAGGGGCGGAGAGCACGGTCTACAAGGCGGCAAGTCAGAATTTCGTAGTCGGAAGCACGTCCTTCACGCTTTGTGAAACCTCCGGGGAAACGTCCGAAAGCGGAGTATTTCTCTTTGTACTCTACCTGTAAAGGCATAAAATCTGTTCCGGGAACTGCGTCTTTTGCGGCACAAACAGTAGCCAGCAGCATGGTGTTTCCCATGCGGAGCATTACAGAACCGTCTGCCTGTTTTGCCAGCTTTCCCGTTTCGAGAGTGATGGTTCTTCCATCGGGCATCTCGATCGTCTTAACAATTGGGTTAATCATAAAAAATGTTTTATATCTAATTTTCTTTCAAAATTCGCGCAAAGATACATATTTTATTCTTCTAATATGGTGTGAATGAGATAAAAAGTTTGGGTTTTGCCGTTTTTTTGCTTTTCGAAGCGGAAGAAGTGTTGAAAATGCTTTGACTAAACTCGAAAAGAAGTATATTTGCACGGTTTCTACGACCGTTCTGGTGTTGCGGCGCCTGTTATCCGGCAGCAGAAACAAGGATTTAAAAAATAAAAATTAGAATGAAGCATATGAAGAAAATCTTTTTAGCCGTACTCGTGGCGGCTGGTTTGGGGGCATGTAATTCGGAACCGAAATTTGAGGTGGAAGGAAAGATTGCTGATGCGGCAGGCAAAATGCTGTATCTGGAAGCATCGGCCTTGGAGGGTATCACACCGCTGGATTCGGTAAAGTTGGGCGAAAGCGGAACTTATTCTTTCAAGCAACCCCGTCCCGAGTCTCCCGAATTCTATCGTCTGCGGGTAGAAGACAAGGTGATCAACTTCTCAATCGATTCGACCGAGACGGTTCAGATTGATGCACCTTTTACCGATTTTGCCACTACTTACGAAGTGAAAGGATCGGCCAACAGCCAGAAAATAAAGGAACTGACGTTGAAGCAGGCAAAATTGCAGAGTGATGTAGATGCTTTGGCACAGGCTATGCGCTCTCATCAGATTGGAGTCGATGTGTTTGAAGACAGTCTGGGCATGTTGCTGAAGAACTATAAGGATGATGTGAAGATCAATTATATCTTTGCAGCTCCCAATACGGCAGCGGCTTATTTTGCTTTATTTCAGAAGTTGAACAATTACCTGATTTTCGACCCGTTGAACAACAAGGACGATGTGAAGTGTTTTGCTGCTGTAGCCACAAGTCTGAACAACTTCTATCCTCATGCCGACCGTTCGAAGAATCTGTATAACATCGTTATAAAGGGTATGAAGAATACCCATGCATCACAACCGAAGGCTTTGGATATTCCTCAGGAGGTGATTCAAGAAACGGGTGTAATTGATATCAGCCTGCGCGACATGAAGGGCGACATGCGCAAACTGACCGATCTGAAAGGAAAGGCTGTGATTCTGGATTTTACGATTTATCAGACTGCCGTATCGGCTACGCACAACTATCTGCTGCTTGACTTGTATAAGAAGTATGCTGACCAGGGGTTGGAAATCTATCAGGTTTCTTTGGATGCCGACGAACATTACTGGAAGACGACAGCCGATAATTTGCCGTGGATTTGCGTACGCGATGCCAATGGCATTTACTCTTCAGTAGCAGCTTCGTACAATGTAAAAACGGTGCCGACACTGTTCCTGATCAACAAAAATAATGAGTTGAGCGCGCGTGGCGAAACAATAAAAGACTTGGAAGCGGCAGTAAAAGCATTGCTGTAACTTGTTATAAATTAGAATATTTCATTTAAATATGTTACAAAGCACTCCTTTTTACTTGACACGCATGATTTAAAAGATTATCTTTGCCCAACAATACGGAAAGAGGGTTCCAGCATGATGACCATGTTGGAATTCTTTTTTGTTTATAAGAACATTAATAAATTAAAATAATAAGGAGGAAAAAAGTATGGCTTACATGTCAGAAGAAGGCTACAACAAATTGTTAGCCGAATTGAAACAACTGGAATCGGTGGAGCGTCCTAAGATTGTAGCCGCTATTGCGGAAGCCCGTGATAAGGGTGACTTGTCGGAAAATGCCGAATATGATGCTGCAAAAGAGGCACAGGGTTTGCTCGAAAGCAAAATCAACAAACTGAAAATGGTGATTGCCGATGCAAAAATCATTGATGAGTCCAAACTGAAAACCGATACGGTGCAGATATTGAATAAGGTAGAACTGAAGAATGTGAAGAATGGTATGAAGATGACTTATACCATCGTTTCGGAAAGCGAAGCCAACCTGAAGGAAGGAAAGATCTCGGTCAATACACCGATTGCCCAAGGATTGCTTGGCAAGAAAGTGGGCGATGTTGCCGAAATCAAAGTACCCCAAGGTATCATCAATCTGGAAGTAGTAAACATCTCATTTTAAACGGAAGGCAGGTCTCTGTATGGGGCTTGCCTTATTTTATCTTTATAGTTATGGCAACAATATTCAGTAGAATCATTGCAGGTGAGATACCCTGTTACAAAGTAGCGGAAGATGACAAGTATTTTGCTTTTCTCGATATCAATCCGCTGGTGAAAGGTCATACGCTGGTAGTTCCTAAACAGGAAGTGGACTACATTTTCGACTTGAACGATGAAGATCTGGCTGGTATGCAGGTTTTTGCCAAGAAAGTGGCACTTGCTATCGGTAAGGCTTTCCCTTGCAAGAAGGTGGGAATGGTTGTGCTGGGACTGGAAGTACCTCATGCGCACATTCATCTGATTCCTATGCAAAGCGAGAAAGATATGCTTTTTTCCAATCCTAAATTGAAACTGACAGACGAAGAGTTCCGGGCTGTGGCCGAAGCTATTCGTTCTGCGCTCTGAAAAAGCCAAATTCTCCTTCTTTATACATAAAAAACAGC